>NZ_CDRNDK010000085.1:0-18309 GCF_977012225.1 Planomonospora algeriensis
CCGCACCCGCCAGCCGCCGCCGTGCGGACCGGCGTCCACGCGGCCGCCGACGAGCGCGGCGCGCTCCCGCATGCCGATGAGGCCCGCTCCCGCGCCGGGCAGGCCGGACCCGGTCCCGTCAACCGGGTTGTCCACGGTCAGCACGACCTCCTCCGGCCGGTAGGCGATCACCGCCTCGGCCGTCCTGCCGCCGTGTTTGAGCGCGTTGGTCAGCGACTCCTGGACGATCCGGTAGCCGGCGAGGTCCACCGCGGCGGGCAGTTCGCGGACCTCGCCGTCCACGCGCAGCCGTACGTTCAGCCCGGCTTCGCGCGCCCGCTCCGCCAGCCGATCGGCCTCGGCCAGCCGGAGCCGGACGGACTCGACCTCCTCGCCCTCCTGCCGGAGCAGCCCGATCATGGAGCGCATCTCGGCCATCCCCTGGACGCTGTTCTCCCGGACGGACTCCAGCACCTGCCGTACGACCGCCGGGTCCAGGTCTCTGCGCGAGAGCACGGCCGTGGACTGGATGGCGATCGCGCTGAAGTGATTGGCGATCATGTCGTGCAGCTCCCGCGCCATCCGGGCCCGCTCGGCCTGCACCGCGGTCTTCCGGTCCAGCTCGGCCAGGCGCGCGACCTGCTCGGCCCGGATCCGCTCGGACACCGCCTGGTCCTCGTGCTGCCTGATGATCAACGCGGTGATCACGGGGGTGACCCCGACCAGGCCGGCCTGGATCAGGGCGACGGCGAAGAGCGCCAGGTCCCGGGCGATGAACCCGGCCGCCGCGCCGCCGACGACGGCGATGACCGAGGTGATGCCGAGCAACCACCGGCCCAGCGGCCGCGGGCCGTACCGGACCGCGGCGTAGAGGTTGTCCGTGACGATCAGCACGGTGCCGAGGGACGGGCCCATGGCGAGGTCCGCGGCGAACGCCACGACCCCGAGCCCGAGCGCGAGCAGGGGCCGGACCCGCCGTACGGCGACGCCGAGGCAGGTGACCAGGAGCGGTCCGACGAACCACTGCACCGGGGTCCCGCGGTCCACGTAGGATCCCGCGGCGAGCAGGACGAGGCCGACGGCGAGGCACAGCACGGCCCCCAGCGCGTCGTCCCTTCTCATGTGCTCCATCCCATCACCCCGGAACGGCCTCTTCGCCCGGCTCCGGTACGACCGGCCGTACATAAAAGGATGTAGGCGGGTTCATCGGCGGTGATGACGACCCGACCGGGTCGGCCGGATGATGCTGGAAGCATGGTTCTGGCAGTGATCATCGCATGTGAGGTCGGTTTCTGGGTCCTCCTCGCCCTGGGGCTGGCCTTCCGCTACCTGTGGGGCATGCGCCGGCTGAGCACGGTTCTGCTCCTGTGCGTGCCGCTGCTCGACGTGGTCCTGCTGGTCACCGCCGTGATCGACATGCGCGGCGGGGCCCAGGGGAGCTGGCAGCACGGCCTGGCCGCGGCCTATCTCGCCTACTCCGTCGTCTTCGGCCACCGGACCCTGAAGTGGGCCGACGCGAGGTTCGCCCACCGCTTCGCGGGAGGCCCGGAGCCGGAGCGGCCCCCGGCGGGCGGAACGGCCCGGGCACGCTACGAGTGGGCCGTCTGGATCAGGATCGTCGTCGCCTACGGCATCGCCTGCGCCGTGCTGTACGGGCTGATCCTGATGGTCGGTGAACCCTCCCGGACGGTCGCGCTGAGCGAGTTCATGACCGGGGCGTCGAAGGTGCCGCTGATCGCCCTGCTCTGGCCGCTGAGCTACACGCTGTTCCCGAAGAAGGTCCCGGAAGACTCCCAGGCGTGACCTCCGGGACGACGGCCCCGGACCCGTCGCGGGCCACGGACCCCGGACCTGGACTCGCCCCGGACCCGGACCCCTCGTGGGCCCGGGGTCCGGGATCTCTCCTCCCCGTTTCCACCGTTTCCATCGTGTACGCGGCCTCCCGGTCCTCCTGGACGCTCGAGTGGCGCCCACGGCTCAGTTCCCCCGCGCGTACGCCAGGATCGCGAAGACCAGTCCGGCCAGGGAGATCAGCGCGGCGAGCGAGGGGAGCGGCCAGCGGGCCCGCTCCAGTGCCCGGATGCGGATCTCGTGGTCGTTGACGTCCTCGGCGACCGACGTCATCTTCGCGTCGACGTGGTCGATCTTGGCGGTCTGGCGGTGGACCTTCCCGCCGAGGGACTTGAGCTCGTCGTAGACCTCACGAACTCCGATCATTATGGAACCGAGGTGATCGGCGCGCATCGGGACTCCTTGGGGCAGGTCGGGACAGTTACAATGGATTATCTGCCGCTAGTTGCCTCCTGTTACGGGTTTTCTCTGTATTGTTTCCTTTGACCTGTCATTACCTGTCTTGTATAAAGAAGAGATGCCATCCATGGATGAGCGCGAGACACCCCGGCGGCGTCTGGCGCGCCTGATGGCCGAGCGGCGGGACGAGCTCGGCCTCTACTGGAACGACGTCGCGGAGCGGGCGGGGCTCACCAAGGAGGGGCTGAGGACGGTCAGGGGTGGTGTCGGCACGATGCGTCCCCCGACCAAACGCGGCATCGAGACGGCGCTCCGGTGGACGCGAGGCAGCGTGGACCGGATCCTCGAAGGCGGGACGCCCATCGCCCTGGAGGAGACGGCCGTGCATGCAGCGTCCGGAGCGTCCATGGCGGTCCCCGTGGCCCCGGCGGAGCGGGCCGTCCGCGTGACCCTCGCGCCCGGTGACGCGGTGCTCGAAGCACCCGGTGTGGGCACCCTCGGGGCACCCGGTGCGGACATCGACGTCGGGATGCTCCGTTCGCAGCTCGATGCGCTGCGCGAGACCGGTCGCCGCCTCGGCCGGACCCTCGGGGACCTGCTCGTGGAGGGCGGATACGTCTCCCCTCTGGATCTCGCCCTCACGCCTCGCCGCCCCGATCCCGTGGTCGAGGAGCTCGAGGGCGACCCCGACCTTCCCGACGAGGTGAAGCAGCGGATGCTGGAGGGTTACCGCGCCCTCCGGCAGGAGATCGCCGAATCCCTGCGCAAGCCGGGCTGACGGGCCGCGGGACCGAACAGGGCGGCGATCCGGCGTGCCGCGCCCCTGCGGCCGCTGATCAATTATTGGCTCAAGCACCTCCATGGGGTCTGGTAGAGTTCTCTCTGTCACCGGCCACCTCGGGTGGACGGGACAGGCAAGCGGCCGTAGCTCAATGGATAGAGCATCTGACTACGGATCAGAAGGTTAGGGGTTCGAGTCCTCTCGGCCGCGCCACACGAAGAAGGCCCTTGAGCAGGCATTACGCCGCTCAGGGCCTTCTTGCTTTCTAGATCGTTCCTGTCCCTTGCTAACACCCTTGCTAACACTGGCGGCTCCCAACCCTCCTTGCGGTGCCTTCTTCCGGCCGGAGCCGAATCGCTGGCCGTTCTCGGCGTGCATCCGGTCGTGAGAGCCTCGGTACGACGTCGATCAAGGAACTGTCAGGGATGGCTGCTTGAGTCGCTCCTGGAACGAGTGCTGCACAAGCAGGGAGCAGGAATGCGGCAGTCAGAGCGTTTGTGGCACCTCGTCCGGTCCTACCGCATGGGTGAATGGTTCATGGCCGCATGGGTGGAGGGGCTGGAGGTGTGGGAGGTCGCCCGGCGCCTGGGGGCGTCGGTCGCGGACGTGGACGACCCGGTCGAGTGCACCTGGAGCGATTTCCTGCGTGAGCGGTCCCCTGGTGATGACGCGGCAGGGGTCGTCTGGGCCGGCCGGTTGACGGGGGACTGGACGCAGGTCATCCAGGTGCGGGGATTCGATTGCGAGCGGGCGCTGCGGGAGTTGTCGTACGGCGGGCGGGCGCTGCTGGTGTGCTGGGACCTGAACGGGCTCCGTGATCTCGAATACGCAGTCAATGGTGAGTACGTCACAGGGCTCAGCGTCACGACCCCTGGGAAGCGCTGGGGAAGGGATCCGCAGGCGCTCGACCCCTACGCGCAGGGGTTGCAGTTCGACTGGGACGACTCCGGTTGGGAGAACGATCCCGAGCTGCCACCGGGATGGCTGGAGTACTGCGCATGGGAAGAGGCCCGGATGGAGCGCGGGGAGGACTACAGAGAAGAGGACGTCCCCGACGAGTGGCAGGACTTCGTAGAACTTGCTCACAATGGGTACAGCCCACCCCTGGCGACCTGCCTCACATCGGCTCTGGCGCTCGCCGGCAGGGTGACGGGCAGGGAGATCGATAGGGAGTGGATGGACGGGACCCACACCCGCTACGTGATCCGCGAGCGGTATGACGGCCGGTAACCGCCGTGATTCGCGTGAGACTGTGACGAAATCGCGGCGCTTCAGGCACGAGGGCCGGTGCGCAGGACAACGAACAGTCCTCTCGCGCGGGTGCCGTCCGGCAGGTGCCAGGAGCCGGCGACATGGCCGGTCGCTTCCGGCGGAAGGAGAAGAGCGTTGTCCGGGGCGGGACGCAGGACCCGGTGCAAGCGGAGGGCAGTGCCATGCGGTGCGGACAGCTCGGTACCCTCCCGGTCGTCGATGGCGGTGGCGGTGAAGCCCGTGGGAGCGGGACCATCACCGATGTAGGAGCGGGTGACCTCCCGGTCGGGGGTGTCGCTGGTGTTCTGGTCCTGAGCCTGGACCCGGCCCTCGACCAGGGCCAGCAACTGGGTGACCAGCACCGGGTCGTGGCAGCCGTCGTAGGCCCAGCGCCGCCCCAGCACCCCGTGCTCCATGGTGCCGACGAGGGCGTGCTCCGCCCCGTCGAGCGGGGCTCCGCGGTAGGTGAGCGGCATCAGGTAGGTGGTCGGCTGACTGCCCGAGGTGTCGGTGACCACCATGAACTCGATCCCGACCTCACCCTGGGGGTCGTCCAGCCGGAAGCCGCCGGCCTTGGCCAGTTCCGGTTCGCCCGTGCCGCCGGAGTACCACGGCCGGGAGGGCAGCCAGGAGGTGAGCAGTTCCAGCTTGGTCGGCTTGAGGGCGGTGTGGTGGATGACAGCCATGCCGAGGGTTCTCTCCCGTTGAGCGGATACGACCTCCACATTTTCACATCTACGCGGCGCCGGCAGAGCGGTCCTTCAGCCGACGGGATCCACGAGACGCACCCCGCGACTCGAAGGCCCGTTCCGATCAATGGAACGGGTTCTTCAGCAAAGGACGAGACGATCAGCCGGATGACCTGGCGGAGGGTCTCGCCGACGACCTCGCGACGTCCCGGTATCCGTCCGCCGCCGGTAGAGGAGACGGGCTGCCCGGAGGGCGGCGATCGCGCACGGCCGGCGCTGTCGCCGTCCTCTCTGCGGGGCGGGGGCAGCGCTCAGGGAATCGCGGCGACGACGGTGATCTCGACGAGCTGGCCGGGGTATCCCAGGCAGGAGACGCCCAGGAGGGTCGAGGCATGCGGGCCCGTGGCGAGCTCGGAGCCGCGCACGACCTCCCACACCCTGCCGAGCTCCGCAGGGGTGTCGGCGACCACATGGACGGTGCTGGAGAGCACCTGGCTCAGGTCGGTGTCGACCGCCTGCAGCGCGGTCCGCAGGTTGGCCAGTACCTGCCGGGTCTGAGCGACAGGATCACCGGCTCCGACGAGCTCGCCGTTCTCGTCCAACGGGACGGCTCCGGCCATGAACGCCAGGCGTCGGTCCGCCTCGACCACGACCGCATGCGCATAGTCCGGAGGGGGGAACAGGCCCGCAGCGGTCAACCGGTGAATCATCACGTTCCTCCATGGTGAGTCGATGCAGTGATGATCGACGTATCCGGCCTCGGATGTCATCCGGGTTTCCCGCGTCGCGGTACCGGGCCGTGTTCCTCCCGGTGCTGCCGTCCACACGGCTTGGTCCGATGAGGCCGTCCCGCATCCGTCAGCGGACGAGCCGGCTCAGGCGCCTGTGCGGCGGCGCGGGTCTTCCGCCGGTGCCCGATCACCGGAACGGGCCTTTCTCGATCTCCGCGGGGCAGTGGAACCGGGCGATCGGGTCTGACGGCCGATCGGGGCCGCCGTTCCCGTGACGATAGAATTCGATCTTGCCGGTGCCTGCTGCGGGACAAGAGGATGCGTGCGTGGCCAGAGAGCGACAGATCCTGGCGTGTTCGGGTGTCCTGAATCCGCCGGAGGGCTTTCCTCCGGAACACGTGGGGGCCCAGATCTGGCAGGCGCTCCGGCTCGCCGACGTCCGCAGGCCGCGCATCTGCCTCATCGCCACCGCGGTCGGTGACTCCCGGACGTACATCGACCGCTGGTACGAGCGGGCCGGGTTCTTCGGGGCCGGGGAGACGTCGCACCTGGAGCTGTTCGTCCGGCCGAACGTCACCGACATCCGTGCTCACCTCCTGGCCCAGGATGTGATCTTCGTGTCGGGCGGCAGCGTGGTGAACCTGCTGGCGGTCTGGCGTGCCCACCGTCTCGACGCCGTGCTGCGGGAGTGCTGGGAGGCGGGGGTCGTCCTGGCCGGGCAGAGCGCGGGCAGCCTGTGCTGGCACCTGGGCGGGGTGACCGACTCCTTCGGGGACTCGCTCGACCCCGTCGGTGACGGCTTGGGCTTCCTGCCGTACGGCAACGGTGTTCACGACGATCTGGCCGACCAGCCCCGCCGCCGGCGCTTCCGCGAGCTGGTCGGAGCGGGGGTGCTGCCGGGTGGGTACGCGACGGAGGACGGCGTCGCCCTGCACTACGTGGGGGACCGGCTGCACGAGGTCGTGAGCGTGCTGTCCGAGCGGAGCGCGTGGTTCGTCGAGCGCGACGGCGCGGGGCACCGCCAGGAGGCTCTTCCCGCCCGGTACTGGCCGCCTGCGGGCCTGTAGAGACGTACAGAGGCCCCTCGGCGCTCTGCAGGACCTCATACAGGACACTCGGCGTCGTGCCGCTCGACGTCGATCATCACCCCGTCGAGATCGGCCACGAGAAGGCCGGACCGCCGCTCGGGTACGGCAGGCAACGCGCGATCGACGGCAGAGGACGCATCCGAGATCCGCACGTCGGCACCATGGGACGGTCTCAGCCGTATCGCTCGACGAGCGCGTCGCCGATCGAGGCCAGGTGGTCTCGCACACCCGGGGGGCCGGTCACCTCGAGCCATTCGACCAGCCCGGCAAGCTCGCCGGCGAGCGTGTACTCGTCGTAGCCGCGGATCACGACCTCGACGCGGCCGTCGCTTGTGGAACCCCCCACCTCGAGCCGACCGCCGAACCCCATCCGGAGCAGGCCTATCCCGTGGGGCACGCACACCGCCTGGACCTCGAGGGGCGTTCGCTTGCGGTCGATCTCGTCGGCGATCTCGCGCCAGCTCTCGGCGAGGTCGAAGTCCTCGGGCCGGTGCACGGGATCGTCGGTGGGGTCGGCGGACGACACGCGGTCGATCCGGAAGGTCCGCCGGCCGGCCTCGGTGTTGGAGACGAGGTACCACGACGGACCTTTGGCGACGATGCCCAGCGGGTGGACGGTTCTCTCGGTTTCGGCGCCTTTGCTGTCGACGTAGCCGAGCCGCACCTGGACGCCGCGGATCACCGCGTCCTGGAGTTCGTCGAGGAAGCGGGGTGGTCGGTGCTCGATCCGACTCGACCCCCATCGTTGCGGGTCCGTGACCAACGACGCCGCTGCCGCCTCGGCCTGCACCCGGAAGGGCTCCGGCAGGGCCTGGACGAGCTTGCGCAGAACCGCTTTCATGGCCGGCGTCGCAGCCGAGGCCGGGCCGGCGACCAGGAACAGGGCGCGGGCCTCACTCGCGGTCAAC
Source organism: Planomonospora algeriensis (assembly GCF_977012225.1). Taxonomy (NCBI): domain Bacteria; kingdom Bacillati; phylum Actinomycetota; class Actinomycetes; order Streptosporangiales; family Streptosporangiaceae; genus Planomonospora; species Planomonospora algeriensis. Next base: position 7,678 of record NZ_CDRNDK010000085.1, read on the forward strand.
CCGGACAGGTCGGTGCGGGCACCGCCCACGAGGCGCCAGCCGCCGCTTCGGCCCTGCATGGAGTACACGGGAACCCCTGCCATGGCCAGGGCGTCGAGGTCGCGGCGGGCGGTGCGTTCGGAGACCTCCAGCTCTCGGGCGACCTCTGCCGCCGTCACCTGCTCGCGCCGTTGCAGTAAGAGGAGGATGGCCACCAGCCGGTCGGTCCGCACGCCGACAACCTCTCACATGAAACCGGTCATGGGGTGACCGGTTTCGGTCGGCAAGATGGCGATACGACCTCCACCCACGACCGTGTCGGTCCTCGGCCTATCAGGGGTGCGTCGACGCCGTCTTCGGGAACCTTCGCCGCCTGATCACCCGGAAAAGCTAGAGAGGAAATACGATGCTCAATCCAACCGACTTTCCCGAGCCCACCCTTATTTCAGTCAACGGTGTGGAGCTCGAAGTCTTCGAAGCAGGACGACAAAATGCAGGAAAACCCATCGTGCTCTGTCACGGCTGGCCGGAGCATGCCTTCTCCTGGCGCCATCAGGTGCCCGCCCTCGCCGCAGCGGGTTACCACGTCATCATCCCGAACCAGCGGGGCTACGGAAACTCATCCCGTCCAGCCGAAGTAACGGACTATGACATCGAGCACTTGTCGGGCGATCTCATCGCACTTCTCGATCACTATGGGTACGAAGACGCCACCTTCGTAGGTCACGACTGGGGGGCATTCGTGGTGTGGGGGCTGACCCTCCTGCATCCGAACAGGGTGAACAGAGTGGTCGCGCTCAGCGTGCCCTATTTCGAGCGCGGAGAGCGGCCGTGGGTCGAATCCATGGAGGCCGTGCTCGGCGGCGACTTCTACTTCGTCCACTTCAATCGACGGCCAGGCGTCGCGGACGCGGTGCTCGAAGAACACACGTTCCAGTTCCTTCGCAACATCTTCCGGAAGAACGAGCCCGCGAGCGGCCTCAGCCGGGAATGGCAATGATCAACCTCGCCAGGGCAGGAACACCGCTCGGTGAGCCTCTCATGAGCGACAGCGAGCTGGCCGTCTTCGTCTCCGCCTTCGAATCGACAGGCTTCACGGCGAGCATCAACTGGTACCGGAACCTTGACCGCAACTGGCGCCTTCTGGCGGACGTGGACCCGATCATCCGACAGCCCGCACTCATGATCTACGGCGACAGGGATCTGGTCTCACGGAGTGAGAACCTGGCGGAGTCCGTGCCCAACGTGGAGGTGGTCAGCCTTGATTGCGGTCACTGGATCCAGCAAGAGAAGCCGGAAGAAACGAACCAAGCGATTCTGAAGTGGCTGGAACAGCAGGATGCCACCTAGTTTCTCGTGATCCGGTTCGTGTCATCGGTCACATCCGGTGAAGTGGCGTGAGCCGGTGCCGTACGGCGGCACCGGCTTACACGATCACATGCCATCGACCGACATCCACTGCTTCAGCGGAACGGGAGGCCGCCGTCGGAGGTCGTGCCCTTCCCAGCGGGTCTCGGCGTCGGAGGCTTGAGCCCTCCCGGCCGCGCGGCAGCTCCAAGGCCCACGCCGATCACCGGAACGGACCTTTCCGGTCTCCGCGCAGCGGTGGAGCGCGGCGACCGGGCCCGGCAACTGGGCCCGGCAACCGATCAAGACCGCCGTTCCCGCGGCGGATAGGATCCGATCTCGCCGATGTCTGCTGCGGGACAAGAGGATGCGTGCGTGGCCAGAGAGCGACAGATCCTGGCGTGTTCGGGTGTCCTGAATCCGCCGGAGGGCTTTCCTCCGGAACACGTGGGGGCCCAGATCTGGCAGGCGCTCCGGCTCGCCGACGTCCGCAGGCCGCGCATCTGCCTCATCGCCACCGCGGTCGGTGACTCCCGGACGTACATCGACCGCTGGTACGAGCGGGCCGGGTTCTTCGGGGCCGGGGAGACGTCGCACCTGGAGCTGTTCGTCCGGCCGAACGTCACCGACATCCGTGCTCACCTCCTGGCCCAGGATGTGATCTTCGTGTCGGGCGGCAGCGTGGTGAACCTGCTGGCGGTCTGGCGTGCCCACCGTCTCGACGCCGTGCTGCGGGAGTGCTGGGAGGCGGGGGTCGTCCTGGCCGGGCAGAGCGCGGGCAGCCTGTGCTGGCACCTGGGCGGGGTGACCGACTCCTTCGGGGACTCGCTCGACCCCGTCGGTGACGGCTTGGGCTTCCTGCCGTACGGCAACGGTGTTCACGACGATCTGGCCGACCAGCCCCGCCGCCGGCGCTTCCGCGAGCTGGTCGGAGCGGGGGTGCTGCCGGGTGGGTACGCGACGGAGGACGGCGTCGCCCTGCACTACGTGGGGGACCGGCTGCACGAGGTCGTGAGCGTGCTGTCCGAGCGGAGCGCGTGGTTCGTCGAGCGCGACGGCGCGGGGCACCGCCAGGAGGCTCTTCCCGCCCGGTACTGGCCGCCTGCGGCGTCGGGTCCGTAGCGACGAGGGGGGACTCGGCTCAGCCGTCTCCGACCGGGTGGCAGTCGAGGCCCATGTAGAGGAGCTTCTCGTGGATCGTCTCCGGCGTGAAGGGCTTGATGACGTATTCGTGAGCACCGGCGGCGAGCGCCCGCACGACCTTGCTCTGCTCGTTCTCCGTGGTCACCATCATCAGGCACATCTCGCGCATGCCGTCCATCCTGCGGACCCGGCGGATGAACTCCAGCCCGTCCATCACCGGCATGTTCCAGTCGACCAGCGCCACGTCCGGCGTCGTCGGGATCTCGTCCAGCAGGTCGAGGGCCTCCTGGCCGTCAGCGGCCTCGTACACCGAGAATCCCAACCGGGTCAGGACCCGCCGGATGATCCGGCGCATGGTACTCGAATCATCGATCACGATCGCCAGCACGCCGCCGCCCTTCTCCGGTCCGTATCACCGTCTTATCGGCACCGGCCAGGCGAAGATGAGGGGTACGGGGCGCGCTCGCGGTCCGGCTGAGCCCGTCGGGTGAGAATCCCCGGGCCGTGCTCGGATACGTCCACGACGTGCCCCGACCACTCAAGGGAAGCGCTGGTCCTTCCAGGCGGACAGTTCGGCGGCGGCGGCCGCCAGCCGGGCGGGGGTGACGGCGGGGCCGGTGGCCGCGCCGACCACCAGGACGGCGTGCACCGTGCCCGGCGCCGAGCCCGACGGGTTCAGCAGCAGCCGGTGGGCGGTGGGCGAGCCGGTCTCGGTCGCGATCGCCGCCGGTCCTGAGGCGGGCAGGCCCGCACGGGTGGCCACGTCACCGACCACGACGGTGGTCGCGGCGGTGAAGGAGGCCGGCAGGTGCAGTTCGGTCGGGGCGCTCGGGGCCGTGGCGGGTTCGCGCCAGACCAGGACGCCGAACCGCCGGTCCTTGACCAGCTCGGCGACGTTCGGCATGGAGGACGGTACGGCCAGCCAGGCCCGCTGCTGCCCGGCGCCGCCGTACCCGGACCGGGCGAGGTCCTCGTAGGCGAAGGCCAGCACGTCGCCGGCTACCGCCGACGGGTACAGGCGGTCCAGCACCGCGCGGTCCAGCCGGGTCGCCAGGGCTCCCGACGCGTCCGCGGCGACCACGGAGAAGTCCTCGTCGTTCCAGGCGTCGCCCTCGGTCCGCACCTTGGCGGGATTGCGGTTCATCAGCTCGTGGTGCCGGCCGCTGTAGACGTCCCAGTGCCACTGGGTGGAGGAGAGCACGTCCCCTCCGGCGGCGGGGGTCCGCCACCAGTTCCTCCCGGGGACGCCGGAGTCCATGGCCTGGTACATGGCCCGGACCATCCAGGGCGTGCGGTCGCTGCCGTTGCCCGACAGCCTGTGGCCGAACTCCGAGACGAAGGGGGCGGTGGCCAGGGTGCGGGCCCGGTCGCGGATCTCGTTCATCGCCGCGCCGTACACCCCGTCGGAGGCCGGTGACGGGTCTATCGTCATGCGGGCGCCGTCGTAGAAGTGGCTGTTGAAGACGTACCGGGTGCCGAGGGCGCCGACCGTGGAGAGGCCGCCCTCTTCGAAGAAACCGGTGTTCCAGAAGACCAGGGGTTCGACGAAGGCGGGCTTGTCCACCCACCCCGCGGCGTCCATGGCGGCGCGGAAGCGCTGGTAGAAGGGCATGAGGTAGGTCTTCTCCCACTCCAGGCCGCTCTTGCCGTCGAGTCCCCCGTCGTAGGGCTCGTTGAAGGGGTCGAACCCGATGACGGCGGCGAAGTCCTGCTCCGGCAGCCGCTGCCTGATGTGGGTCATCGCGGCCGTCGCCTGCCGCAGGAAGGCCTCCTGGATGCCGACCTCGCCCTCGGGCGTGCTGAGCCGCCGGTCCCGCCAGAAGTCCCGGGCGGCCCGGCGGACGGCCTCGTTGGTCTGCATGTTCTGCCCCCACAGGAAGCAGAGGCCGCAGGACTCCTTCGGGTAACCGCCGGCCTCGACCACCCATTCCGGCGCGCGTCGCCGGTGTACCAGCTGCCCTGGTCGAACAGGTGGGAGGAGTACAGGTCCTGGTGGTAGTCGACCAGGACGCGGATCCCTCTGCCGGTGAAGGCGCGGATCTGCTCGACCGCCCGGTCGAGGTAGGCGTGGTCGATGGTGGAGGGGGACGGCTGCACGCCCTCCCAGCTGATCAGGAAGCGGATCACGTTCGCGCCGGTGAGGTCGCGCATGGCCTGGGCCGAACGTACGGCGTCGGCGGTGCTGCGGAACGGCAGCAACGAGTTCTCGTACAGCTTGGTGCTGCCGGACACGTTGAACCCGCGCAGCGTCACCTCCCGGCCGTCGCCGTCGCGGAAGACCCGGCTCCGCTGCTTGGCCGCGACGACCAGCGGGCTCGGGGGCGTGGCGGCGGCCGTGACCGTGGTCGCGGCCGCCGCGGCCGCCGGGTCGGGGGCGGGGGTGTGCCCGGTCATCGGGGCGAGTGCCAGTGCGGCGGCCAGAGCGGGGGCGGCCCGTCGTGTCATGCGGAACGATGCTGCTCGCATGAACGGACGATAGAGCCCTGCTCATGTTCTTGTCCGTGCATGAACGGCTAGAACCGCGTTCCGTTCTTGTCCGGCGTGCGCAGGCCGGGGGCCGGGTCCGGCGCGGGCTGCCGCAGTACGGCGAGCGCGACGACGAAGGCGGCCACGAGCAGGGCGGCGGCGGTGCCGAAGGCCAGGTGGTAGCCGCCGGCGAGCGCGGTGGCCTCACCGGCGCCCGCGGAGCGCAGCCCTTCGGCGCGCGAGGCGGCCAGCGTGGACAGCACCGCGACGCCGGTCGCCATGCCGATCTGCTGGGTGGTGTTGAACAGCCCGGAGGCCAGGCCCGCGTCGTCGGCGCGGGCGCCGGACATGCCGAGCGCGGTGAGCGCCGGGAGGACCAGCCCGCCACCGGCGATGAGCAGCATCACCGGGAGCAGGTCGGTGACGTAGTCGGCGTCCACCGGGACGCGGGTCAGCCAGCCCATCGCACCGAGCAGGAGCAGCAGGCCCGCCAGCAGGACGGAACGCTCCCCGAAGCGGGTGCTGAGCCGGGCGGAGACGAACAGGGACACGCCGCCGATGGACACCGCGGCGGGGAGCATCGCCAGGCCGGTGGCGAGCGCGCCGTAGCCGAGGACCTGCTGCATGTAGAGGGCGACGATGATCTGGAAGGCGAACATGGCCGACAGCGTCAGCATCTGGACCAGGTTGGCGCCGATGACGTTGCGGGAGCGGAGGATCCGCAGCGGCATCAGAGGGGTCGCGGCGGTCGCCTGGCGGATGGTGAAGGCGGCCAGCAGGGCGAGCGAGGCCGCGCCGAGGCCGAGGGTGTGCCCGGAGAGCCAGCCGTACCGCTCGATCCCGACCACGGTGTAGATGCCCAGCATCAGCCCGGCGGTGACCAGCACGGCGCCGATGACGTCGGCGCCGGCGGCGAGCCCGGCCCCGCGCTCGCCCGGCAGCGCCCGGACCGCCAGCGCGATCGTGGCCAGCCCGATCGGCAGGTTGATGAAGAAGATCCAGTTCCAGCTGAACGCGTCGGTGAGGACCCCGCCCAGAACCTGGCCGATCGAGGCTCCGGCGGCCCCGGTGAAGCTGAAGACGCCGAACGCCTTGGCGCGCTCCGCGGGTTCGGTGAACAGTGTCACCAGGATGCCCAGCACGACCGCGGAGGACATGGCGCTGCCGACGCCCTGGCCGAACCGGGCGGCGATCAGCATGGCGGGCCCGGTGGCGGCCCCGGCCAGCAGCGACGCGGCGGTGAAGACCGCGGTCCCCGCCAGGAACATGGTCTTGCGGCCGATGAGGTCGCCCAGCCGGCCGGCCAGGAGCAGCAGCCCGCCGAAGGCGATCAGGTACGCGTTGACGGTCCAGCTGAGCCCGGCGGGCGAGAAGCCCAGGTCGCGCTGGATGGCGGGCATCGCCACGGTCACGATGCTGCCGTCCAGGATCGTCATCAGCATCGCGGCGGACAGCACGGTGAGCGCCAGACGGCGTGATCGCGGTGTGGCGGCGGTGCGGTCCGGCTGAGGGGAAGGTGCGGTGTACGGCATGGCGGTCTCTCCTGTTCGGAAGGGGACAGGAGAGACCGTAGCAGAATGTTTTGTTGTAGACGATCCTCTATGGATCTATTCGTCGGCTCGCTTCGTGCTCCGCCGGGCCCGCCGGATCACCTGCGGCGCTTCGGCGGGAAGGGCGAGATGGCCTGTCACCAGGCGGTTCATGGCGCGTACGAGCACTTCGGCCTCGTCCTCGGGCAGTGCGGCCAGCGCGTCCCGGTGCACGCCGTCGACGATCTCCTGGCTCCGTCTGGCGATCTCCGCGCCCTTCTCGGTCACCACGATGATCCGGGCCCGCCGGTCCGTGCTGGACGGGCGGCGCTCGGCGAGACCGGCCTTCTCCAGGGCGTCGACGGTGACCACCATCGTGGTCTTGTCCATGTCGCCGAGCTCGGCGAGCTGGATCTGGGTGCGTTCCTCCTGCAGGGCGTGGACCAGCACGCAGTGCATGCGCGCGGTCAGCCCGATCTCGGCGAGCGCCACGGCCATCCGGGTTCTCAGGACGTGGCCGGCATGGTCCAGCAGGAACGACAGGTCCGGCTCGGTGCGGGCGGGTGCCATGGCGGTCATCCCTCCACCGTAGCAACCGGTTCCGTTCCGGATAATCGGCGAAGGGACCTATCGGCGACACATCGGTCTCCTCGATGTCCGTTCCCGGTTCGGCTGCTCGTTCCCGGGCCGCAGGACGTTTCCGGCCCAGGCGCCCGGTCCCGGGCCGCCGGCCGTTCCCGGGCCGCAGGGAGCTCCCGGCTCGGGCTCCCGGCTCGCCCGCTCCCGGCTCGGCGCCCGGTTCCGGGTCACCGGGAGCGGGCGAGCCGGAAACCGAGGTCGTCGACGCGGAAGGTCGGGTGGCTCTTGCGGCGGCACGACGCCCGGCACCCGCGCGGCTGGTCGGACCAGCTCCCGCCGCGGAACACGCGGTACGGGCCGTAGACCTCGGGGTCGTAGACGTCCCAGCACCACTCCCAGACGTTGCCGATCATGTCGTGCAGGCCCCACGCGTTCGGAGCCCTGGTCGCGACGTCGTGCACCTCGCCGCCGGAGTTCCCGCGATACCAGGCGATCTCGTCCAGCTCTCCGTAGCGGACGGCGGAGCTCCCGGCCCTGCAGGCGTACTCCCACTCCGCCTCGGAGGGGAGGCGGTAGCCGCCGGCCTCCGGGTCGCAGACCACGTCCAGCCCGTCGGGGTCGTCGCCCGCCGAGTAGCAGGGGGCGAGTCCCGTCTCCCGTGAGAGCAGGTTGCAGAACCGGACGGCCTCCAGCCAGGAGACGTCGGTCACCGGCGTCCGCGGCCCGGCAGGGCTCGCGGGAGCCTCGCCCAGGACGGCGCGGTACAGCTCGCGCGTCACGGGGTACGGCGCCAGCCGGAAGGACCCGACCTCGGCCTTCCAGTTCGTCTTCGTGCCCTCGTCCCGCAGGAGGATCTTCCCGGCGGGGATCTCGACCATGTTCTCGGTGATCGCCAGGGGCGGTGTCGGTTCAAGGCTCATCGCGGACCCAACCTACCCGGCCGCTCCGTGCCGACGGCCTCCCGGAACGGCCGTCCGCGAACGCGGCTACGCGCGCCCGACGGCCTTTCCCGCGCCCTCGGCGCCCTCCGTGCCCTCCGTGCCCTCCGTGCTATCCGTGTTCCCGGCGTCCTCCGCGGCCGTCTCGGCCGCCGGTGCTCCGCGGAGGCGTACGCCGACGACGAGCAGGTACAGGATCAGCCCGAACTCCGCGATCGAGGTGGGGACGGCGACGATGTTCCGGACGGCGCCGGGCGCGTCGGGCAGCGTGAAGAGGATCAGCGGGTCGGCGATCCACGCGAAGCCGCCGATGACGAGCAGCACGCCGAGAACCGTGGGGAACATGCTGGAGCGGTAGGCGAGGTAGCCCATGGGCAGCAGCCACAGTCCGAAGAAGACGCCGCCGAGGATGTAGCCGAGGTCGTGCAGGTCGAGCATCAGCAACGTGAGCGCGCCACCGGCGCCGGGGGACGCGGTGTAGGAGGGATCGGTGGCGGTGAGCAGCGCGCCGGCGTGGAAGACGAGGTTCAGCAGGATGGAGCCCGCGCCGACCGCCACGAACACCAGGAGCGTCACCGCGGCGCGCGCGTGGACGTGGTGCAGCAGGCGGTGCAGGACGAGCCCGAGGAAGACGAAGACCGTCGCCATGAGGATGTCCGCGGCGAGGCCCAGGCGGAAGAGCGTCTCGTGTTCGGAGACGTTCGCGGCCGTGGCGGCGGCGTCGCCCGGGACGTGCACGGTGTCGCGCGCGTACAGTTCCGCCCACACGCCGAGTACGGCGAGCGCCAGGTACAGCAGGCCCGCGATCCGCGCGAGCGTCTTGGGGCTGGTCATGTTCTCTCCTTGTGACGGCCGGTCTCCGGGCACGCCGGACGGAGGCCGCGTGCCGTCGGCACACGGACCGGGTGATGACGCGGTCGGCTAGTCCTGGCCTTCGGGGTACTGGAAGACGTCGTCGAGCGGGACCTCGAACGCCCGCGCGATCTGGAACGCCATCTCCAGGGACGGGGAGTAGCGGCCCTGCTCGATGGCGATGACGGTCTGGCGGGTGACGCCGATGCGCCTGGCCAGCTCCGCCTGGGTCATCTCGCCGTGCGCGAACCGCAGGGCGCGGATCCGGTTGGTGACGCGGGTGGGCTTACCCATGGAAGGCCCCGCGGTAGGCGCGGATCTTCGCGATCGATCCCCAGGTCGCTCCGACGGCGCCGATGAGGAACAGCGCGTTGCCGATCCAGAAGTGGTCCACCTCGAGCATCGCGAGCGCGAGCACCGCCGCGGCGCCGAAGGCGGTGATCGCCTGGGCGATGCGGTCGCCGTGGCGTTCGATCTCCTTGTCGCGGACGTCGACGCGGCCTCGGCGTCCCGGGCGGCGATGGCCAGCACGATCGAGCCGACGACGGTGCCGACGACGGTCGTGCCGACCGCCCACAGCATCGGCACCGCCCACGAGACCTCCGAGGCGGGCTGCTCGAACAGGCGCGGGACGACCACACCGAAGTACGCGAGCGACGCGACGGGCACGAGGATCGCGTACAACCACGTGTTGCGCTCCTCGAAGGTCATGGGGACGTGATCGTCTCCGGCCTCGGGCGCGGGGTGGCGGTCCATGTCGGACTCCTTTCGCGGTAGGCGCGATCTTAGTGGCGCGGCCGAGGGGTGAACCGGTATCGGGGCGGTGATGTAAAGAATCATTGACATTGACCAATGTATATCGCACCTGACTTCATGTCTACTTTTATTTACATCCCCGGCGGGGTGGCAGGGTGGCGGGGCTTGCCGGGGCGGCTGTGCGTCGTTATCGTCGATAGGTGTACGAAACGGTTTCGTACACCTATCTGGAGGTGGGGCATGGCGCGATGGACGGCTGTCGACATCCCTGATCTGACCGGCCGGAACGCGGTGGTCACCGGGGCCAGCGAGGGGGTGGGATTCCATACCGCACTCGAACTGGCCAGGCACGGCGCCCGCGTGGTGCTCGCGAGCCGGGACCGCGACAGGGGCGAGGCCGCGGCGGCGCGGATCCGCGCCGAGACCGGCGGGGGCGCCGCCGAGTGGCTCGCGCTCGACCTGGGCGACCTCGCCTCGATCGACCGGTTCGCGGCGGGTTTCACCGCCGCGCGCGGCGGGCCCGAAGGGCTCGACCTGCTCGTCAACAACGCCGGGGTGATGGCGCTGCCCCGGCAGACGACCGCCGACGGGTTCGAGCGGCAGTTCGGCGTCAACCACCTGGGGCATTTCGCGCTCACCGGGCTGCTGCTGCCGGAGCTGCTCGCCCGCCCGGGCGCCCGGGTGGTGACGGTGACCAGCGGGCTGCACCGTTCGGGGCGGATGGATTTCGACGACCTGATGGGCGAGCGCCGCTACGGGAAGTTCAGCGCGTACACGCAGTCGAAGCTGGCGAACGTGCTCTTCGCCCTGGAGCTCCACCGGCGTGCCACGACCGCGGGAACGGGCCTGCTCAGCGTCATCGCTCACCCCGGGGTCGCCCGCACCAACCTGGCCCGCACCGGTAACCCCCTGCGGGGACTGCTGGTCACCCTCGCCAAGCTGCCGGCGCAGCCGGCCGCCACCGGCGCGCTGCCGCAGTTGTACGCCGCGGCCGCCCCGGGCGTCGGCGGCGGGGACTTCTTCGGCCCGGACGGGTTCGCCGA
>NZ_CDRNDK010000086.1:0-18281 GCF_977012225.1 Planomonospora algeriensis
GCCTGCCCGACGGGAGCGGCGTCGATGTGTGCCGCGAGGTCCGCTCCCGCCTGCCGGGGCTGGCCTGCCTTCAGTAGATCGAGGACTTTGCGGCGGAATTCGGGGGGATATCGCTTCGGCACGCGGGCCTCTCTTGCAGGGCCAGGCATGTCAGTCAGCCAAAGCGACTCCACGAAATCCGGGATACATCAAATGTCTCCATCAAACCCGGGGCGGTTCACTGGCCTACCGGCCGACGGCGAGCGGGTCCAGCCGCTCGGCCGCACTGTCTAGGCGCCGCATCAGCATGCGGGAGATCGCGTGCACCAGGTCAGGATCGTGGGTCAGCACGAAATCCACCCTGTCACCGGAGCCCGGCCGCACGCAGAGCGCGGCCGCGGTGTGCGGGCCGACCACGGCTAGGACCGTCTCGGCATCGGCCGGGGTCACCGCCACCCGCACTGGATGCGGAGCGGCGGCAATCGGCCCGGGGCCGGCGACACCGACCAAGGCCACCTCGTCGCCCAGTGACGCCAGGCGAGGCAGCCAGGCCCGGCCGACCGCCGGTTCCGGATACGCGCCGAGCACCACCGCGTGCGGGCCGGCGCTCGCCACCAGCGACAGCAGGTAGTCGATGAGGCCGTTGATCATCGTCTGATCTCCGACCCGGCTGTGGTTGCGCACCGCGGCCATGCTGAACGGGGTCCCGTCGGGCAGGTGCAGGTTCGGCCGGGGCGATCGCAGTCGGGTGTGATGGTCGATCGGCCGGCGACGAGCGCGCCGAGCCCGCCGGGCCGCCCGAACAGCCAGCCCTGCCCCCAACGGGCGCCGAGCGCCCGTGCGGTCGCTGCGTCGTCTTCGGTCTCGATGCCTTCGGCGAGCACCACCGCCCCAGTGCGCTCGGCGTGGGCGCTGACGATCGCGGCGGTCGCGATGGTGCCCGGCGCGTACGGGTCGCGCAGCAGGTGCATGTCCAGCTTGATCACTTCCGGCTCGATGAGCGGCAGGAAGGCCAGCGAGAGCGGGTCGGCGCCGACGTCGTCCAGGGCGAGCGCCCCGTTGGTCCGCTGCACGGCGGCGGCGATGTCCAGCAACGCCGCCGGATGGTCGGCCAGGGCCCGTTCGGTGAACTCCAGCACGGCCCGGTACGGTCGCTCGGACAGCGCCACGGCCAACAGCTCAGGGGTGAACGGATGGTTCAGCGCGGCCGGTTCGGCGTTGAAGAACAGCAGCGGCGGAACTTCCTGCTTGGCGTCCCGGGCGATCTCCATGGCCCGGGTGGCGCACAGCTGGTCCAGCAGCGGCATCACCCCGGCCCGGGTGGCCGCCGCGAACAGAGCGTTCGGGAACTCCAGCGGAGAGCCGGCCGGGCCGCGCGCCAGCGCCTCGACACCGACGATGTTCCTCGTGGTGAGGTCGACGATCGGCTGGTACAGCGGGAAGACCGCGCGCTTGTCGAGCACGCGCAGGATGAGCGTGGCCGGGTCATCATGCATGTCCCATCCGGCGCTCCAGTTTTTCGGCGCCATCCGCCCCATCCATCGCACGAGTCCCGACCTTGACAGAACACCTATCGACACCGGGCGACCCAACCTTAGAGCCTGCTGACGAAGGGTTCGGTCGTCTGATGAAGGGGGCCTCGCCGCCGGGGCCGACCTGCCAGTACTCGCCGCAGGTCCAGCCCAGCACGTCGGCGACGGTGGCGACCACACCGCAGGCGGCCTGCTCACGGGAGGCGGCCTCGGCCAAGGACTGGGCCACGGCATGCTGGGCAGTGCGCAGCTGCTCGATCACCGGTCGGTGACGTCCTGGCCGACGACCACCGCGCCCAGGTAGCGCTCGTCGGGGGTCTCGATCGGCCGGGCGTTGAACTGGAACCGGCGCGGGCCGCTGCCCGGGACCCGGATCACGATCTGCTGGCCGTCGAACCGCTCTCCGGCCAGCGACCGCACCAGTGGGATCTCCTGCGTGCGCGGCAAGGTCCGCCCGTCCGGCGCATACAGCTGGTAGGCCTCGGCCCAGTCGTCCATCTCCACCGGCCGCTCGGAGACCTGGATGCTGTCGCGCAACACCTGGTTGAAGATCAACCGGCCGTCGCTGTCGCAGGCCCCCACCGCGGCGTCCATGCTGTCGAGCAAGGCGGCCAGGAACGTGCGCTCCTGCTCCGGTTCGCCTTCGGTGCGCCGCCGCTCGCTGAGGTCGTGCAGCACCGCGGGCCAGGCACTGCGATCGCCGCCGTCACGGGCCTGCAGGATCATCTCGGCGGGAAACTCCCGCCCGGACCGATCAGCGGTCATGGGCCGCGCCGTCCTGGGCGGCACCCCGACTTTGACGGCCGGGCTGCTCGGCATGGGCACGCTCTTCGTGCTACAGGCGGTGTTCGGCCGTCTGCGCCGCAACAGACGTCTCGACCGTGCCCTGAGCAACCTTCCGCTGCTGCTCATGGCCAACGGAGAGATCCTTCACGACAACCTTCGCAAGGCGCGGATCGTCGAAGACGAACTGCGTCAGAAGTTACGGCTTTCGGCGGTTCACCGATACGAGGACGTCGCAGCCGTGATTTTCGAGCGGACCGGCGCCATCAGCGTGCTGCGCCGGGGCGAGAGCATCGACCCCGATCTCATCTCCGACGTACGAGAGTGGGAACTCCTCGCCCCTGAGTACATCCGGCGTTGACCGGTGTCTCCGAGGAAGAAGCCGACGCGTCAGGTGGCCCCGAACCACCGGTGAGAATCGTCGAGTGTTTCACCAGGGGCGGCCGCCGTTAACGGGAGGCCGGTGGGTGATGTCCGGCTGCCGCTGAACTCGTCACCTGACCTTTGGAGGGATTTGCTCTACGGTTACCGGCAGGCAGAAACGGGCAACCGGTACGCAACCGGCGGATGGAGTCACGTGTGAAGTCTGAGCAGGTCCTTCGGTCGCTGCCGTTCGTCGTCATGGCGGCGGTGACCCTGATCGACGTGCTGGCCGGCCCACGTCTGGGTTTCCTGCCGCTGCTGACCCTGGGGCCGACCTTCGCCTCGGTCTCCGGCAGCATCCGCCGTACCGCGCTGGTGGGCGTGATCGCGCTGGCGCTGTGCATTCCGCTGGCCTACTACAACCGGCTACTGCTCACCACGCAGAACAACCTCACCATCGCGACCATCGTCGCGATCACCGCGGCCAGCATGCTGGCCGGCCACCTGCGCATCCGGCGCGAGCGGGAGCTCGCCAACGTCCGGATGGTCGCCGAGGCCGCCCAGCGGGTGCTGCTGCGTCCGGTCCCGCGCAAGGCGGGTGATCTGCGGGTGGCGCTGTCCTACACCTCGCCCCGCCGAGGCGCGGATCGGCGGCGACCTGTACGAGGTCGTCACGACGCCGTACGGCGTGCGCCTGCTCATCGGCGACGTGCAGGGCAAAGGGCTGGAGGCGGTGGAGACCGCGGCCTGGGTGCTGGGCGCCTTCCGCGAGGCCGCCTACGACGAGGCCGATCTGCCCGGGGTGGCCGAGCGGCTGGAGACCAGCCTGGATCGGCACTTGGGCGGGGAGAGGTTCGTCACCGCGATCATTGCCGAGGTCGTCGACGGTGAGATCTCGCTGCTCAACTGCGGCCATCCGCCGCCCTTGCTGATCGACTCCGGCGGGAGGACTCGCCTGGTGGAACCCCGGGAGGACGGGCTGCCGCTCGGCCTGGCGTCGCTGGGCCCGCCCCTGCCCAAGCCGCAGCGGGTGCCGTTCGGCGAGGGAGACCAGATCCTCTTCTACACCGACGGCGTCATCGAGGCCCGCGACGAGGCCCGGACCTTTTATCCGCTGACGGAACGTGCCCACCTGCTGATGGTGGCCGATCCGCAGAACGCGCTGGACGAGTTGCGCGCGGATCTGCTGGAGCACATCGGAGGGCCGCTGCTCGACGACGCGGCGATGCTGCTGGTGCGCAGGCAGTCCATCTGACCCTCCGGATCGTCCTCGTTTGCCCTATGCAATGATGGATTGCCGTGTATCCCGATCGGGGCTGGAGCGGTCCCGGCGGTGTGTCCGTCCGGGTCCGTCAAGCGCACCGCTGCTGCCGGAGGTCCCGGGAATCCGGCAACGAAAGGCGATCACACGAGTGGCATGGGCCAATCCCTCTGGATCCGGAATCCTCTCCGTGCTCGCCGGTCTGCGCGGCGCCGTCGTCGTCGCCCGGATGAGGCGGTGTCGGTCCTGATCTCGCCGGTGGCGACTTGTCGGCGTGGTGTTCGGGAGGCCTCATACGTACGCGGTCCGATGCCGTGTACCGCGGTGATCCGTCCCGGGAAGCTTCCTGGCCGGCCATCCCTGTCTGTTCGCCCCTGAGCGTCTGCTGTTACGGTAGGACGCGGTGCGCCGGGAAGTCTGGTCGGCAATGACGATTCTCGTGTCGACTACGACGGAGGCGCCGATGATGCGGCATGCGACGAATCGCCCGGCTGACAGGTTCTGCTCGCACAGGGTGGACCGCTGATGCTGGCCTTCGCCGGCCTGCTGCTGCTGGCGGTCCTGCTGTCCAGCCTGGCCCACCGCACGATCCTGTCCACGGCGGCGCTGTTCCTGCTCGCCGGATTCGTGCTCGGTGACGGCGTCCTGGGCGCGGTGTCGATCACCGCCGAGGACGAGGTCGTCGGCACGCTGGCGGAGCTGGCGCTGTTCGCGGTGCTGTTCACCGACGGCATGCGGGTCGGCTGGGCCGACCTGCGCGGCGCCTGGCGGCTGCCGGGTCGGGCGCTCGGCTGGGGCCTGCCGCTCACCCTGGTGATCACCGCGCTGCTCGCGCACTACCTGATCGGCCTGGGCTGGATCGAGTCCCTGCTGATCGGCGCGGTCCTGGCCCCGACCGACCCGGTCTTCGCCGCGGCCCTGGTCGGCAATGAGAAGGTGCCGCCCCGGCTGCGGCAGCTGCTCAACGTCGAATCCGGCGTCAACGACGGCCTGGCGCTGCCCTTCGTCATGGTCTTTCTGGCCTTGGCCGCCGGCTCGCACAACCTGCACCTGGGTGAACTGGGTCTGGAGCTCGGCCTCGGCCTGCTCATCGGGGTGACCGTGCCGTGGCTGGCGATCAAGCTGGAGCAGACCCGCTGGTTTGCCGCCTCCACCGCCTACGAGCCGCTGAACGCGCTGGCGATCGGCCTGCTCGTGCTGGCGCTGGGCAAGGCCACCCACGGCAACCTGTTCCTGGCCGCCTTCGCCGCCGGCATCACGGTCGCCACCTTCGGGCAGCGCCAACGGGAGGCGTTCGAGCACTTCGGCGAGCTCATCGCCGAGCTGTTCAAACTGGCCGCCCTGCTGGTGTTCGGCGCGCTCATCACTCCGGCCCTGCTGGGCGCGGTCGGCTGGAGCGGATGGCTGTTCGCCGTCCTGGCGCTGGTGGCGGCCCGGCCGATCGCCATCTGGATCTCCTTCCTGGGCTCCGGCCTGTCGGTGCGCGAACAGGCCGCGGTGGCGTGGTTCGGGCCCAAGGGGTTCGCCTCGGTGGTCTACGGCCTGATCGTGCTGTCTTCGGGCATCGCCGCGGCCAGCCAGGAGTTCCAGTTGATCGCGGTCACCATCGTGCTGTCGATCCTGCTGCACTCGTCGACCGACATCGTCGTGGCCCGCTGGTTCGACGACGAGCGCGACGTGCCCGCCTGGTACGGCGCCGCTCGCCGCCTGCGTGACCAGGTGCACGGGGAGCCCACCTCATGAGCACGGAGGTGCGGGACGCGCACCGTGCCGGAGTCGTGCCCGCCGTCCAGACCACCGCGGTGAGCAAGCACTACGGTGACGTCGTCGCGGTCGACGACGTCACCTTGAGCGTCGAACCCGGAGCCGTCTACGCGCTGCTCGGCCTCAACGGCGCGGGCAAGACCACGCTGATCCGCATGCTGCTGGGCATGATCACACCCACGGGCGGTGCGGCCGCGGTGCTGGGCGCGCACGTCACCGGGGGAGACCGCTCGGCCTGGGCCCGGGTCGGCTACCTGGTGGAGGCTCCGGCCGCCTACCCGGAGCTGACCGTGCGGGAGAACCTGAAGGTCGTCGCCCGGCTGCGCCGCCTGCCCTCCGGCACGGTCGACGAGGCCATCGACCGCCTGGCGCTGCGGCCTTATGCCGATCGCCGCGCCCGTGCCCTGTCCATGGGCAACCTGCAGCGCCTGGCCCTGGCCAAGGCGCTCATCCACACTCCCGACCTGCTGATCCTGGACGAGCCGGTCAACGGCCTCGATCCGGCGGGCGTGGTGGAGATCCGCACCCTGCTGGCCGGCCTGGCCCGCGAGCACGGCGTCACCGTGTTCCTGTCCAGCCACATCCTGGCCGAGGTCGCCCGCCTGGCCACCCGCATCGGCATCATCCACCGGGGCCGGCTCCTGCAGGAGGTCGACGCCGCCGGGCTGGAGGCGCACCTGCGGCGGTGGCTGACCGTGTCCACCCGCGACGACGCCGCGGCCCGCACGGTCCTGGCCGCCGCCGGGTTCACCCCGCACGGCGAGGGACCGATCACGCTCACCGGCACCCGCGCGATCGAGCACCCGGACGAGGTCGCCGCCCTGCTGGCGCGGGCCGGGTGCCCGCCCGTCCGGCTCCTGGTCGAGGAAGAAGACCTGGAGACCTATTTCCTGCGCGTGGTGGGAGCCGGCGATGCGTGAGGCCCTGTGGGCGGAACTGCTCAAGGTACGGCGCAGCCGCCTGCCCGCACTGACCGCCGCGGCCTTCACCCTCGCCACGGGCGTGTGCGGGCTGTTCATGTTCATCCTGGCCGACCCCCGCCGCGCCCGCACACTCGGCATGCTCGGCGACAAGGCACAGCTCACCGGAGCCAGTGCCGACTGGCCCGGCTACCTGGTCCTGCTGGCCCAGGCGGTGGCCGTGGGCGGGCTACTGATCTACGGGATGACCTCCGTCTGGCTGTTCGGCCGCGAGTTCAGCGACCGCACCGCCAAGGACCTGCTGGCCCTGCCCACCTCCCGCACCGCCGTCGTGGCAGCCAAGTTCACCGTCCTGGCCGGCTGGTCGTTGCTGCTGGCCCTGCAGGTGATCGCGCTCGGCCTGCTGGCCGGCGCGCTGCTCGGCCTGCCGGGCGCCTCGGTGCCGGTCCTGGCCGCCGGAGTGGGCCGCATCCTGGTGGTCGCCGCGCTGACGTGCGCGCTGACTACGCCGTTCGCGCTGGCCGCCAGCGCCGGACGCGGATACCTGGCCGCGGTCGGGACGATGTTCGCCGCGCTGTTCGCCGCCCAGGTGATCGCCGCCCTCGGCTACGGCGCCTCCTTTCCCTGGTCGGTTCCGGGACTGCTGGCCAGCATCGCAGGGCCGGGCCAGGACGCGCCCGGACCGGTCGGCTACCTGCTGGTGGCGGTCGTCGGAGGAGCCGGGATACTGGCCACGGCCATCTGGTGGCAGCGGGCCGACCACACCCGCTGAGCACCTTCACCGCAGCCGAACACGGGTCCGCCGGCTTGAGGGCCGGTGGTTCACCATGCGGTTCCTCCGCGTGCCCGGGCCCGTGCGGGGGCCGCGTTGATCGCCCGGGGCGAGTTCTCCATCGTCATCATCGGTCTGGCCGCGGCCCAGCATCCCGTGCTGGCCCCATTGGTGGCCGCCTACGTCTTCATCCTGGCGGTCGCGGGACCGCTCATTACCCGCTTCACCGGCACCCGCCGCGTGTACGTGCTGTGAGGCGGTGGTGCCCGGTCTCCTCGGTAACGGCGAGGCCTCTGCGGGACGTCCACGCTGAGCCACGCCTTCTCCCAGGGCTGACCATGTTCCGACTGGAGCAGGCCCCGCACGACCGGCTGCTGCCGCGGATGGCCGCGATCGTCCACCACGGCGGCAGCGGCACCACCGGCGCGGCACTGGCCGCCGGACGGCCCCGGTCGTCTGCCCGTTCGTCGCCGACCAGCCGTTCTGGGCCGAGCGCATGCACTCCGCCGGTGTCGCGCCGCCACCCCAGCCGCAGCGGAACCTGTCCGCTGACGGGCTCGCCGCCGCCATCGGCCGGGCCGTCACCGACCCGTCCATGGCCCGCGCCGCCGCGGCGCTCGGCGAGCGCATCCGCGCCGAGAAGGGCACCGCACAGGCCGCTTCGATCCTGGAGACCCTATGAGCCCATCCCTCGCCGATCTGTTCACCACCCGCGACCGGGACGCGTTCTGGTCCGCCCTGGCGGCGGGCGGGCCGGTCAAACGGGCACCTGGGCTTCGGCCACGGCATCCACCACTGCCTCGGCGCCGCCCTGGCCCGCGCCGAGACCCAGATCTCGTCGCGCTCTCTGGTCGAGTGCTTCCCCCGGCTCACCCTCGCCGCGCCGTCGGAGGAGATCACCTGGCAGCCGGGCATGAAACGCGCGCTCGCCTCGTTGCCGGTCCGCACCCACGGATGACCATGAAAACCCGGTAGCGGGTCTGGTCGCCTGGCGCTGCAGGATCGTCAGCCGGTGCCGCGGTGCCAGGATCTCGATCTCCTTGTCACGATCACTTCCCGGCAGCAGCCGGATGAGCGCGAAGGTGGTCACCGCAGCCAGGCGGTCCAGGCGCGGCGGCACGACAGGTCATCACGCCGCGGCGTAGGCCTTGCGACTCCGGGATGCACAACGCGTGATCACGGACCAACACCGTGACGTGCACGAATGGATTTCCGGCACCCATCGGATGGACGGCCGACCGCGACGGGAATAGTTTAGTTGCCGGATCACAACAAATGCGGGATAGCAAATGAGTGACCGGGAGCGTCTCCTCGACCTGCTCGCCTCGATGCAGCGTGATCTGATGCCGTCGCTGCTGCGGATGCACGAGCGCGACGATCTGCGGATGCTCGACGGCGTCATGCTCCAGGTCCTCGACCGGGGCGGCGCGCCGACCGTCAAGGAGTCGGCGGCCCTGGTCGGACGGTCGGTCTCGCGGACCAGCCGGATCGTCGACGGCCTCGTCCGGCGCGGGCTCGCCGAGCGGTACGAGGACGAGGCCGACCGCCGCGTCCGCAGAATCCGCATCAGCCAGGAGGGCGCCGCCGTCCTCGAGAGGATCCGGAGCCTCCGGGTCGACGCGCAGATGGCGCTCTGGAACCAGTTCACGGAGGAAGAGCGCCAGATCGTGCTCCACTCCATGGAGATCTACGCGAAGGCCGCGAGGAGGCTACGGGATGCAACTGATCCAGTTATCTGAGATCGACTCCTCCATGATCGATCTGGTGGGCGGCAAGGCCGCAGGGCTCGGCGAGATGATCAAGGCGGGTGAGCGCGTCCCGGACGGCTTCTGCCTGACCGTCGAGTCCTACACCTCCCAGGACCTGCCGGAGAACGAACTGATCGGCGCCTATGAACGGCTCGGCGGCGGACGCGTGGCCGTGCGTTCCAGCGCCACCGCCGAGGACCTGCCGGACGCCAGCTTCGCCGGCCAGCAGGACACCTACCTCGACGTCGAAGGCGCCGGACCGCTCATCGACGCGGTCCGCAGGTGCTGGGACTCCCTGCACACCGAACGCGCCGTGGCCTATCGCGCCGCGCTGGGCATCGACGAGGCCGCCATGGCCGTGGTGATCCAGCGCATGATCGACCCTGTAGCCGCCGGTGTCCTGTTCACCGCCAACCCGATCACCGGCTGCCGCACCGAGATGGTCGTCGACGCCGCCCCCGGGCTGGGTACCGCCATCGTCGAGGGCACCGTCGTCCCCGACCACTACGTCCTCGGCCACCGGGCACCGGCCGCACCGGACGGCGACGGTTGCCTCGACGGGGAGCAGCTCGAAGAACTACGGGAGGCCGGGCGGCGGTTGCAGGAGTCCTTCGGCTCGCCGCAGGACATCGAGTGGGCGATCGACGCCGACGGCACGCTGTGGTTGCTGCAGTCCCGGCCGATCACCACCCTGTTCCCGGCCCCGCCGGACACCGATGACCTGCGGCTCTACCTCGAGTTCGGCCACATCCAGGGGATGCTCCGGCCGACCACGCCGATGGGGGTGTCGCTGCTCAAGACGGTTTCGGGCATGTGGTTCAAAGGCGTGGGCGCCACGGCCGATCCGCGCGATCCGCTGCCCCGGCTGGTCCCCATCGGCGGGCGCCTCTACTTCGACCTGACCGATTTCGTCCGCAACAAGACCACGCGGAACGGGCTGCGGACGTCTCTGGAGGTGTACGGGCCACGGGTTCAGGGCGCCGTCGAGCGCATGCTGGACGACCCGCGGTTCGCCCCCCGGCGCGGCCTGCCGTTCCGTCCCGGCAGCGCCGTGAAGATGATGGCACGGCTGGCGCCCGGTGCGGCTTTCGGCCTCCTCCGGAGCCTGGCGCGGCCGGACGCCGCCCGGGCCAGGGCCTACCGCGCCGTGGAGGAGATCAGGCGCCAGACGCCGCCGGGCGAGCCGGCCACCTCCGCCGAGCGGCTCCGCTGGGTGATCGAGGACTCGCACCGGGCGGTCATGAGTCCCGACATGATGGGGATCGTGTGGCCGCTGATGGCCGGGATACTCGCCGGCACCGTGCCGTCCGGGCTGCTGAAAGGCATCGCCACCGCCGAGGAACTGGACATCGTCCTGGGCGGGATGCCGTACAACGTGACCACGGAGATGGATCTCGCGCTCTGGCAGGTCGCGGTGAGCGCGCGCGAACACCGCGACCTGTTCCTCACCACCCCGCCCGAGGAACTCGCCGCGAGGTACCGTGCGGGGGAGCTCCCCGACATCGGGATGGCCGGGTTCCTCGACCGGTACGGCATGCGCGCGGCCGCCGAGATCGACGTCGGCGTGGCCCGCTGGGAAGAGGATCCGGCGCCCCTCTTCGCCACGATCGCCAACTACCTCCGGGTGGACGACCCCGGCCAGGCACCCGATCTGCGGTTCCGGCAGGCCGCCGAGAGGGCGGAGAAGATGATCGAGACGCTGTCACGGCGAACGCGGCGCAGGCGGCCGGTGCGCGGCCGGTTCGCGACCTTCTTCATGCGCCGCTCACGCAAGCTCACCGGGCTCCGGGAGATCGGGAAGTTCGCCTGGCTGTCACCGCTTCAGGCGGCGCGCCGTCAGCTCCTGCTGATCGGAGCCGACCTGGTCTCCCGCGGTCTGCTGGAGCGCGCCGGCGACATCATGTTCCTCGATCTGTCCGAGGTCCGGGCCGCCATCCACGACGGAGCCGACCATCGGGCCCTGGTCGCGGCGCGCCGTGCCGAATACGAACGGGAGCTGCGACGGCCCGCCGTCCCGGGGGCCCTGCTGTCGGATGGGACCGATGTGGAGGCGCTCGCCCCGCCCGGGCCCGTGGAAGACGGGGTGCTGACCGGGATGGCCGGGGCCGCCGGCCGGGCGACCGGCCGGGCGAGGGTGATCCGCGACCCGGCCGGCGCGCGCATCGAACCGGGTGAGATCCTCGTGGCCCCCACCACGGATCCCGGCTGGACCCCGTTGTTCCTGACGGCGGCGGGCCTGGTGACCGAGACCGGATCACCGATGGCGCATGGCCCCACCGTCGCCAGGGAGTACGGCATCCCGGCCGTCATCTGCGTCCGCAACGCCACCCGTGAGATCAGGACCGGGCAGCTGATCACGATCGACGGGGCAGCGGGCACGGTACGGATCGAGGGGAACGACTCAAGGACGCCGAAGGCATCGTCGTCGCCCACCACGCCGAACTGCAGTCGCTGAGGCAAAAGATCGAACATACCTGGCGACTACTGCGCGCGGTGCTCGGCCGGGAACCGCGCCACGCCACCGCTGTCACCCGGGCTGCCGTCGGCTGTCATGGCGGCAGGCAAGCACACCTGCGCTCAGCGCCGCGGCACGCCTCCGGCGCTTTTGCCGATTTCTCGAGGGCTCCCGCACCGGCGCCATCCCGTGCTTTCTATCGACATGGCAGGAACCGCCGTACGGCTCACGCCGCCCCGGCCCGGGAAAGGCACCCGGCCAGGCCGGGCGGTGAGGAGGACCGCAGCGGGTAGGCGCCAACGAAAGGAGAACCGGGGAGGGGGCACGCCTACCGTTCTGGTCGTCGGAGACGACCCCGATCACCGGGACCTGCTGGGCTTTCTGCTGGAGCGCGCCCGCTGCACGGTGCACCCCGTGGCGGACGGGGCCCAGGCCGTGGCGGTGGTCCAGGACATGCGCCCGGACCTGGTGGTGCTGAACTGGCGCCTGCTCGGCCCGGCGGGGATGGAGCTGCGCCGGCGGCCGCACTCGGCTCCGGGCACGGCCGGGGTGCCGGTGCTGATGATGACGGCCGGGGCGCCGAGTCTTTCGAAGGAGGACCTGCAGGGGATGCGCCGGACCGAGGTCGATGACGTCATGGCCGCGTTCGATCCTCAGGAGTTCGTCGCGCGGGTCCAGGCCCTGCTGACGCAGTTCCCGCCCGTCCAGGAATGATCACCGTTCGGCCGCCGGGCAGGCAATTCCCGCAAGTTGAACCCTCGAAAATCGGGCATAACGGACAGGGTTGGCGGGTGGCATCCATCGCTGGTAGCCGCCTTCCCGGGGGCAGCCGCCCGCTGGCCGCGGCCGCGACGGGGAAGTGGACGGGGAGGCATGGGTACGGTGCGACGGTGCCCCGGTCCGTGAGTTCCATCGATCATGCATGATGAGGAGACGGGCACGACACCCACTCCGGATGCCTGCGCGCATCCGGACAGGGGGAGCAGGCGCGCATCCTGGGTTCCGGTACCGGGGACTGCTGCTGCCGCAGGTGCCGGGAGGCCACGCCGGCTGCAGGGTAAAGGCGATTCAGGTCCGGACGTCGGCGTACGGCCGCCCAGGAGCGAGACCGGTACTTCTCCGGAAGGGGGGTTAGCGGTCACGGATGGTGTGCCTCGGCCGTGCCCGAACCGTCTCGCCGCGGGAGTGCGGCGTCGGCCTGTTCCGTGTCCCACCGGTCGAGGAGCCTGGGGAACTCCCGGGCCATGAAGGCGTACATGTCGCGCATGCGCTCGAGCCGGGCGCGGGCGACGGGATGGTCGCCCACCGCGGCGAGTCCCTGCTCGGCCAGGGCGGCGAAGGCGGCGAACTCGGCCATCTTCGCCCGGAACGCGCGCCCGAAGACGTCGTCGGTCAGCCGGTAGTGATCCCGCCGGGCCCGCGGGGGGCGGTAGCGCTCGACGAGCCCGCCCCGCTCCAGCTGGTGCAGCGCCACACTCATGCTGCTCTTGGCCACCCCGAGCCGCGCGCACAGCCCGGGGGCGTCGGCGGCGTCGCCGGTCTCGGCGAGCAGACATCCCATCACCCGGCCGGCCGTGCGGCTCAGGCCCAGCCGCTCGAAGTACAGCCCGGCGCTTTCCACGAATTCCTCGACGTCCGCCATGAGGACATCCTAGTTTGTTCGGAACGTTCCGAACACTTAGGATTCCCGTATGGCTCTCCCTGATCCCCTCACCATCGCCGTCACCGGCGCCAACTCCGGCATCGGCCTGCGAGCGGCGCAGCGGCTGGCCGCGGACGGCCACCGGATCCTGGCCCTGTGCCGCGACCCCCACCGCGGCCGCACCGCCCTGGAGACGATCAACACCGGTGCCGCCCGTCCCGCGACCCTCGTCGTGACCGACCTGGCCGACCCCGACTCCATCGACGCGGCGGCCGAGAATATCTCCCGCGAGGCCGGCCACCTCGACGTCCTGATCAACAACGCCGCGGTGTTCGACCAGACGAGACGCACCCCCGCGTTCACCGCATCCGGCCATGAGCTGTTCTGGGCGACCAACCACCTCGGCCCCTTCCAGCTCACCGCCCGCCTCAGCCCGCTGCTCGCCACCGCCCCCCGCCCCCGGCTGATCAACGTGGCCAGCAAGGGGCTGGTCACCATGCCGCGCATCGCGATCCGCTTCGACCGGCTCGACGATCCCGGCTGGTACAGCCCCACCAGGGCCTACTACCACGCCAAACTCGCCCAGATCATGACCGCCTACACGCTCGCCCTGCGAGCCCGCGGCGCCCTGGACGTCGCCTGCGTCCGGGTGCCCGCCGTACGGCTCGACGCCGACCGCGTCGCCGCCCTGCCGCGGATCCTGCGCGCGCTGTACGCGCCCAAGAACCGGCTCGCGATCCCCGCCGAACGCCTGGGCGAGACGTACGCGGCCCTGGCCACCCGCACCGGCACCTGGCAGGAGCACGCCGACCCCGCCGCCGCGGGCCGGTCCGCGCTGCGCGGCATTTACCTGGACGAGAATCTGCGGCCGGTCGACGCCCCCGCCTCCGCCTACGACGCTGCGGCCCGCGAGCGCCTGTGGGCCGTCTCCCAGCAGGCCACCGGCGACCTGCCCTGGGCCTGGTGAAAGACATCCCAGGAGATCGGGTGCCACCTGCGCGACCGGCCGGTGGTGAACCGGATTGAGGCGACATCTGATCACGGTGCCCGCTCCAGCCCGGTGATCCGCAGACGCCCGGTCCGGGACGACACCCGTGGAGGTCAGCTCCGTGCCGGCGGGGTCCGGTTACCGATCGCCCGCTGCGGACGGGCGGAAAGCGTCACGGTGAAGCACGCTCCCGGATCGGCGGGAGTGTGGACGACGTCGCCACCCTGGGCTCGGGCCAACTCCCGAGTGATCCACAGTCCAAGCCCGATCGATTCCGGTGCGGCGTCAGTGCTGCTGAAGCGGGAGAACAGCATCTCGCGCCGGTCGGCGGGAACACCGGGACCGTGGTCACGGACGCTGATGGCGATCACGCCGTCGGCGACGGGGCCGGCGCTGACGGCGATAGGCGGCTCGCCGTGGCGCACGGCGTTGACGAGCAGATTGATCAGGATCTGCTCCAGCCGCTGCGGGTCGGCGAGGACCTCCGCCTCGCCGGCCATGTCGACGCTGACGGGCGCGGTGATGTAGGTGAGTGCGTCCTCGATCGCATCGCGTACCGAGAAGGCCTGGACGTCCAGGCGTAGCCGGCCCTCGGTGGCGATGCGGTCAGCGTCCAGCAGGCTGACGGCCAGACGGCGGATGCGTCCGATCTGGCGTAGCGCCATCTTCACCATCTCACGGTGTTGCGCGGGTGGCAGGGCGTCGATGTCGTCGTCCAGGGTCTCCAGCGCGAACTGCACCGTGGTCAAGGGTGAGCGCACGTCGCGGGCCAAGGTGGCGGTCAGCGCGGCGCGCCAGCGTTCGGCCCGCCGAGCCTCGTCATGGGCACGCTGGATGACGGCGCGGTCACGGCGGTGGTAGCCGACCTGACGGGCGATCAGCAGGCCGATCACCACCATCGACGGGATGAAGACCGCACTGCCGATCATCAAGACCATGTCCTACGTGGTGATTTTGCGATAGCGCTCATAGCGGGTCACGGCAGCGGCAAGGTGAGAGAGGCCAGGTAGGTGAAGGAGTGGCGCTCATGACGGGGCGACGGGCGCCGGTGACCGAAAGGCCAGGCGATGGTGCGCTCGATCACCCGGCGGTGGCGGTTCGGCCGGGTGCCGGGCTCGATGCCCTTGCGGGCGATCCGCACCCCGAGGCGCCCGCCGCGGTCTTCTCATTCCTCACCGTCTTCCCCGCTGACTCGGCGGAGGGCGTCCGGCAACCCGTGCGGGTGGAGGTGGGGCAGCGGTCCCGTGCCTGGGTCCTCACGCAGTTCCCTCACCAGCGCCACACAGAGCAGGAGCATGACGACCACGAACGGCAGCGCGACCAGGATCGTGGCCTGCTGCAGCGCCTCCAGTCCGCCGGCCAGCAGCAGCACCAGCGCGATCGCCCCGACAAGTACACCCCACATCACCACCAGGGGCCGGGGAGGGTGGAGCGAGCCCCGGCTGGAGAGCGAGCCGAGCACCAGGGAGGCCGAGTCCGCGCTGGTGACGAAGTAGAGCGCCACCAGGGCCGCCGTGATCACGGTGGCGAGCGAGCCGAGCGGCAGGTGACCGAGGAGTGCGAACATCGCCGCCTCCGCTCCTTCTGCGATCTTTCCGGTGAAGTCCGCCGCGCCCGACAGCTGCAGCCATACGGCGCTGCCGCCGCTGATCGAGAACCAGAGCAGGCTGGCGCCGGACGGGACGAGCAGCACGCCGATGACGAACTCGCGGATCGTGCGGCCCCGGGAGATCCGGGCGATGAAGGCGCCCACGAACGGGGCCCAGGACATCCACCACGCCCAGTAGAAGATGGTCCATGCGCCGAGCCAGTCCTTGTCGACGAACGCACCCGTCCGCGAGGCCATCGAGAGCAGGTCGTTGAGGTATCCGCCGAGCGAGGCGGGGATCAGGTTGAGAACCGCGACGGTCGGGCCGAAGACGAAGATGAACACGGCCAGCAGGGCGGCCAGATAGACGTTGAGGGTGCTGAGGATCCGCACGCCGCGGTGCACCCCGGTGGCCGCCGAGACGACGAACCCGGCCGTCAGGACGATGATGACGATCACCTCCAGTCGCCGCCCGCCGAGCCCGAACAGCTCGTTGAGGCCGTACTCCACCTGGAGCGCTCCCAGGCCCAGGCTGGTCGCGGTGCCGAAGACCGTGGCCAGCACGGCCAGCAGATCCAGCGTCCGTCCCACGACCGGCCTGGGCCGGCCACCGAACAGCGGGGTGAACGCCTCGCTGAACCGGTTACCGCGCCCTTTGCGGAAAGTGGAGTAGGCCAGGGCCATGCCGGTCACCGCGTAGATCGCCCAGGGGTGCAGCGTCCAGTGGAACAGCGAGTACTCCATCGCGGTGCGCGCGGCCTGAGGCGAGCCCGCTGCGATGCCCAGATCGGGCGGTGGATCAAGCAGGTGCGTCATGGGTTCGGCGACGCCGTAGAACATCAGCCCGATGCCCATCCCGGAGCTGAACATCATCGCCGTCCATGCGAGATTGGTGAACTCCGGAACGTCGTCATCCCCGCCGAGGCGGATCCGGCCGAACCGGCTGAGCGCGAGCACGACGGCCAGAACCAGGAAGAAGTCGGCGGCCACCACGAACAGCCAGCCGAAGTTGCCCAGCACCCACCCGAGTGCGACGTTTCCAGCCGTGGCGAGCGACTCGGTGAAGATCGCGCCCCACAGCATCACCGCCGACAGCAACCCCACGGCGATGGCCAGCAGGGGCAGGTCGGGTCGGGGTGGGCGCATCATGCCTCCAGTATCAATACTCTGAGTGAGACCAATGTTCCCCTGCGTAAATGTCGGCGAACCGTGGCGACCGGTTCTTGATCCGGGGGCGCGGTCCTGCGGAGCGCCAACGCCGGGCGGCCCACCGCGCCCGGTCCGCCGGCGGGAAGGCAGTGCGACTTCTGCGAGTCGCGGCTGCGGTCTGTGCGGAGTCGACGGTTGGTGCACGTGCCGCTGACCTGCGTGCGACGTCCTGAGAGTTCCATCCTTGTCGGTCGGCGGCGATGGGCGGACCCATCGGGCGGGACTCCAGGGGAAAGGACCGCCGTTCGGCCTGGCGTCTTCGGCCCCCTCTGCCGAAACCGCAACGGAGGCTGTTCGACTCAGGTGACCGGAACCTCTTCGCCGCCGACGGGATCATCGAGGCCCGAGACGGGACCGGGATCTTCTCCCCGCTGCCGGGACGCGCCCACCTGCCGGCGGTGGCCGATCCGCAGAACGCTCTGGACGAACCACGGTCCGATCCCGGATCGCATCGGAGGGCCGCTGCTCGACGAACACGGCGATACTACGGGGGCGCAGGCAGCACATCTGGCCTTCTCGCCATATGTGCGTGGCAGAAACGAGCCATGGCGTGGCGCTCCTGTACCGAGGGAGGTTCGCCCGCCAAGGTGACGCACCTGTGACCTCTGGGCGGTGCCCGCTGTAACGGCAAGCTGAGGATCTGCCGTGAAGGCTTGCGCCTCCGCCACTCCGCCACCACAATCCTTGCGCAATGCAAGAGAGATAGAGCCGGAAACATTTCGGGCGATAAGTGCCGACCGCAATGACCTCGAGATCGACCCGGCGCTCGCCCCACCGGTCGACGACGCCGGACGCCGAGGAGCCGCCCCGTGACCCTGCTCGACGAGACCATCCGAACTCCGCGGGACACCCGCCGCTTCCGCGCCTACACCGGCAAGCACCTGGACGAGCTGACCGCACGCGCCGGGCTCGGCGCCGAGGAGCGGCTGGCCGCGCGGGCGGTGGCCACCGTGCTGCCGTTCCGCACCAACGCCTACGTGGTGGAGGAGCTGATCGACTGGTCGGCCGCCCCCCGACGACCCGATCTACCGGCTGGTCTTCCCCCAGCCCGACATGCTTCCCACCGCCGACGTCGCACACCTGACCGGCCTCATCCGGAGCGGCGCGTCCGGAGCCGAGCTCCAGGCCGCCGCCACCGGCGTGCGGATGCGCCTCAACCCGCATCCGGCCGGGCAGTTGGAGCTCAACGTCCCCCGGGTGGGTGAGACCCCGATCTCCGGCGTGCAGCACAAGTATCCGGAGACGGTGCTGTTCTTCCCCAAGCAGGGGCAGACCTG
>NZ_CDRNDK010000087.1:0-18133 GCF_977012225.1 Planomonospora algeriensis
GACCGTACGGCGCACCCGCCGCACCGTACGGAGGATCCGCCCCCGCGGGCCCGTACGGAGGACCCTCGCCCGCGGGTCCGTACGGAGGACCCGGGCCCTACGGCGGAGGACCCGCCGCTCCGGCGGCCGGTCCCTACGGCGGACCCGCCGGCCCGTACGGCGCGCCTCCCGGACCGCGGCCGGGCGGCAAGAGCGCGTGGCCGTGGATCCTCGGCGGCGGCGGGGTGGTCGTCCTGATCGTCGGAATCGTGGTCGCCGCCATGTTCCTGATCGACCCGAACGGCAGGCCGACCGCGGGCGACTCCCCCCTCCCGCCCGTGCCGACCGCGACGCAGGAGCCCACGCCCGAGTCGACCCCCGAACCCTCGCCGACGCGGGAGAGCCCGTCCGGCACCCTGCCCCAGCCGGAGAACGGGCGCATCACCGACCCCGTGACCGGCCTGTCCTACGAGTTCCCCGGCGACAAGTGGCAGGTGCCCACCGGAAAGCCCTCGGGGGCGCTCGGCTTCGCCTGGTCCAGCGCGGTGGAGACCACCTCCCACGAGAACTTCGACGGCCGGGGCGGCAACTGGCTCGGCACCATCTACAGCGCGGAGCTGCCGGCCCAGTTCGCCTACGACGGGCCGAAGAACATGGACTCCGTCACGGCGCAGATCATGCTCGGCCTGGAGCCGCTCTTCTACAGCCCCAAGCACGAGCGCGAGCCCGTCGAGCGCAAGGCCGTCAAGGTCAGCGGCAAGGAGGCCTGGCTGCTCTCGTTCGACCTCGACTTCACCCAGCTCTCGGAGCAGAACGGCTGGAACTGGAAGAAGGAGCGGGTCACCTTCGTGCTCGTGGACCGGGGGGAGGGCAAGCGTCCCGCGCTGCTGTACATGTCCATCCCGGACAACCTCGACACCTCGGTGACCGACCGGGTGCTCAAGTCGCTCGAACTCTCCTGAGCGGGGGGCACTACGCTGAAGGTTATGAGTGACCTGCTGGTCTGGATCGACTGTGAGATGACCGGGCTCGACCTCGGCCGTGACGCCCTCGTCGAGGTGGCCTGCGTGGTCACCGACGGCGAGCTCAACCAGTTGGACGAGGGCGTCGACGTGGTCATCAAGCCCCCGCCCGAGTCGCTGGAGCAGATGTCGGAGGTGGTGCGGGAGATGCACACCGCCTCGGGCCTGCTGGACGTGCTGGGCGGGGGTGTCACCTTGGCCGAGGCCGAGGCGCTCGTCCTCGATTACATCAAGGGGCACGTGCCGGAGCCGAAGAAGGCGCCGCTGTGCGGCAACTCCATCGCCACGGACAGGTCCTTCATCGCGCGGGACATGCCCCTGGTGGACGCCTTCCTGCACTACCGGATGATCGACGTCTCCTCGGTGAAGGAGCTGGCCCGGCGGTGGTACCCGCGGGTCTACTTCGCCTCCCCGGAGAAGCAGGGCGGCCACCGGGCGCTGGCCGACATCGTCGAGAGCATCCGCGAGCTCCGCTACTACCGTGCGGCGGTCTTCGTTCCCCAGCCCGGGCCCGACTCCGCCACCGCCCGCGAACTCGCCGAGAGCGTCTCCACCCCGCCCCGCGACCCGTCCGCCTCCTCCTCCTGAGCAACCCCCGGAGCCGCGACGCGCAGCGTCGCCATCAGCCCGCGAGGGGGCTCCGGCGTCTGGACTGAGGAGCGAAGGCGGCGGTTACCGGCCCCCGAGCCGCGACGCGCAGCGTCGCCAAAAACAGGGTGCGTGACGACTCCCAAAGACCGCTACACTTTTCATGTGCTGCCGCCGCGAGGCGACGGACATGGTGGGCGTAGCTCAGTTGGCAGAGCGCCAGGTTGTGGTCCTGGATGCCGGGGGTTCAAGTCCCCTCGCTCACCCCAGGCGAACGGCCGGTCCTTCGGGACCGGCCGTTGTGCATTTTCCCAGAGATTCAACTTCCCCACCAAAGAGGGACATCACGGGTTATGCTCGCTGCTACCGCCGTACGACCGGGGGCCTCGGCGACCTGACCGTGTTGCTTCCGCGGAGGCGGGATGAGAGTCGACGATGCAAGGTTCAACGCCGAACCCGGAGTCGTGGCGGGCTTGAGCAGGCGCGAGGCCGAGGTCATGGAGCTGATCGCGGATGGTCACTCCAACGGCCAGATCGCCCGGCACCTGTTCCTCAGCGAGAAGACCGTCAAGAACCACGTGAACCGGATCTACGCCAAGCTGGGCGCGGACTCACGGGTGACCGCGATCGGTCTCTGGCGGGGGCGCGAGGGTCCGGGCGCACCGTCCGGCCGCGAGCCCGGAGAGGACGACCCGCCCCGGTAGCCCGGCCGCCGCCCCGGTGGCGGACCGGGACCGTGCCCGGCGCGCGGTGGACGGCCACCGGATCCGTCCGCGGCGCCCCGGCCTCAGGTCCGGTCCTCAGGCCGGGGATCGCGTCAGAGGACCGGGTCCAGGACCCGGGCGATGGCGGCCGTGCCCTCCTGCAGTTCCTCCCTGGTCACCGAGAGGGCGGGGCGCAGCCGTACCGACCGCTCTCCGCAGGGCAGGACGAGCACGCCCTCGTCCTCCCGCAGGCGCGCCACCACCCGGTCCCGGTCCGCTCCGGAGGGCAGGTCGAAGGCGCACATCAGGCCCCGCCCACGGGCGTTCCCGACCCGCTCGGGGAACTTCGCCTGGATCTTCAGGAGCATCGCCAGGAGTTCCTCGCCCAGCGCGCCCGCGCGCGGGATCAGGCCGTCGCGCTCGACGATCTCCAGGATGCGGCGGGAGCGGACCATGTCCACCAGTCCGCCGCCCCAGGTGGAGTTGATCCGGCCGCTGACCCGGAACACGTTGTCCGGCACCAGGTCCACCCTGCGGCCCGCCATCACCCCGCCGACCTGGACCTTCTTGGCGAAGGCGACCACGTCGGGGTGGAGGCCGAGCTGCTGGTAGGCCCAGGGGGTGCCGGTGGTGCCGCCCCCGGTCTGCACCTCGTCCAGGACGAACAGCGCGTCGTGGGTACGGCAGAGCCGTTCCATCGCCTGGAGGAACTCGGCGCGCATGTGGTTGTCGCCGCCCTCGCCCTGGATCGGCTCGGCGATGAAGCAGGCGATGTCGTGCGGGTGCCGTTCGAACGCGGCCCGCGCCTGCGCCAGCGCGCGCTCCTCGGCGGCCTCGACGTCGCCGAAGTGGACGGCGGGCACGTCGACGCGGGGCCAGCCGAACGTCGGGAACCGGTCGGTCTTGACCGGGTCGGTGTTGGTCAGCGAGAGGGTGTAGCCGCTGCGGCCGTGGAAGGCCCGGGTGAGGTGGAGCACCTTCGTGCCGAGCCCGGCGGGCCGGCCGTTCGCCTCGTTGCGCCGCGACTTCCAGTCGAAGGCGCACTTCAACGCGTTCTCCACGGCCAGCGCACCGCCCTCGACGAAGAACAGATGCGGCAGCTCGGGATCGCCGAGCACGCGGGTGAAGGTATCGGCGAAGTCGGCGAGGTGGGCGGTGTAGAGGTCGGAGTTGGCGGGTTTGTTCGCGGCGACCCGCCCGAGCAGGGCGAGGAACTCCGGATCGTCGTCGAACGGGTTCACGCCGAGCGGCGCGGATGCGAAGAAGGTGTAGAAGTCCAGGTAGGAGCGGCCGGTCCGGGCGTCGACGAGCCGGGATCCACGGCTCCGTTCGAGATCGAGAACCAGCCGGTAACCGTCCACGAGCAGGTGGCGAGCGAGGCGGCCGTGCACGTCCATGTCCCCTCCACGGTGAGCTGGACAGATGATTCCCCCGCATTGATGCTCTTACCTGAAGATATTACGTAATCTCTTCGAGATTTGTGAAGATTATGCAGTCTCGACCCGGTGACGCAGGTCGTCTCCGCGCCGCCCGGCCGAGGGGTCCTCCCGCCCGGGACGCCGGGCTCCGGGTTATCGTGCCCTCGACAGCCCATCCGTCCAGGAGGAGTGCACGGTGTCCCTTCGCGAATCCGCCGCCGACATGCGGGACGAGCTGGTCCGTCTCCGCCACGCCCTGCACCGGGAGCCCGAACTCGGCCTCGACCTGCCCCGGACCCAGGAGAAGGTGCTGACCGCGCTGTCGGGACTCCCCCTGGAGGTACGGCTCGGCGAGGGCCTGAGCTCGGTCACCGCGGTCCTGCGGGGCGACCGGCCCGGCCCCACCGTGCTGCTCCGCGGCGACATGGACGCCCTGCCGGTCTCCGAGCGCGGCGCGGAGGTGACCTCCCGGCTGGACGGGCGGATGCACGCCTGCGGCCACGACCTGCACACCACCATGCTCGCCGGAGCCGCCCACCTGCTCTCGGCCCGGCGCGACCGGCTCGCCGGGAACGTGGTCTTCATGTTCCAGCCGGGCGAGGAAGGCCACCGGGGCGCGAAGCTCATGATCGACGAGGGCGTGCTCGACGCGTCCGGCGAGTGGCCGGTCGCCGCCTACGCCCTGCACGTGATCAGCTCGGTGCTCCCGAACGGCCTCTTCCTCACCAGGACCGGGCCGATCATGGCCGCCGCCGACCGGCTCGTCGTGACCGTTCGCGGCGCCGGAGGACACGGCTCGGCGCCGCACCTGGCCAAGGACCCGATCCCCGCCGCGTGCGAGATGGTCCTGGCGCTGCAGTCGATGGTGACGCGCGGCTTCGACGTCTTCGACCCGGTGGTGGTCACCGTGGGCTCCTTCCACGCGGGCACGGTCGACAACGTGATCCCCGAGGAGGCCAGGTTCGAGGCGACGATCCGGTCGTTCTCCGCCGCCTCCCACGAGCGGGTCCGGGAGCGGGCGGTCGCCCTCGTCGGGGGCATCGCCGCGGCGCACGGACTGGAGGTGGAGACCGACTTCGAGATGGGCTACCCGGTCACCGTCAACGACGGCGCCGAGGCCGACTTCGTCGGCGAGACCGTCCGCGAGGTCTACGGCGAGGAGCGGTTCACCCGGGCGCCGCAGCCGTTCACCGGCGCGGAGGACTTCTCCTACGTGTGCGACCGGATCCCCTCGGCGTTCGTGGCCCTCGGCGCGTGCCCGCCGGACCTCGACCCGCGCAGAGCCGCCTACAACCACTCCCCCGAGGCCCGCTTCGACGACGGGGTCCTGGCCGACGGCGCCGCCCTCTACGCCGAGCTCGCCGGCCGCCGCCTCGGCCTGGCCGCGGGCTAGCCGCAGGCGGGGAACGGGCCGGGCACGCGGGCCCGCTCCCGCTCCGGAACACGCCCCGGCCGGTGCGGGCGTCCGGTGGTAGACCCGGCGCGACCTGGGCATGGACAGGTGAGCACGGGCGCACGGGCACGGATGAGCGCCGACGGGCACGGATGAGCACGACTCGGAACGGACGACCTCGAAGCGGATTCCCGGAAGACTTTGGACGCGTTGCGCATGCCCGAGAGACCGATACCAGCCGACGAGGCCGAGCGGCTGCGGGAGATGGACGATCTGCAGGTGCTGGACCCCGCCGTCGAGCCCGAGCTCCAGGCCATCGCCACACTGGCCGCGCGCATCTGCGGGGTTCCCATCGCGCTGGTCAACCTGGTGGGCGGGAACCGGCAGTACTTCAAGGGCCGTACGGGCATCGCGCTGCACGGCGTGGGCCGCGACAGCGGGTTCTGCCCGTACACCGTCTGCGGGCGTGAGCTGCTGGAGGTGCCCGACGCGCTGACCGATCCGCGGTTCCGGGAGGACCCGCTGGTCGCGGGCGAGCCGCACGTGCGCTTCTACGCGGGCGCGCCGATGATCAGCAGCCGGGGCCACGCCCTGGGCACGGTCTGCCTCTTCGACCACCGGCCGCATCGGCTGACCTCCGAGCAGCGCCAGGTCCTCCACGTCCTCGCCGCCAACGCGACCATGCTGCTGGAACTGCGCGGCCACGCCCACGAGTCCGCCCGGGTCACCCGGAGCCTGCACGAGGTGCAGGAGCTCAAGGCGCAGTTCCTGCGCACGATCAACCACGAGCTGCGCACCCCGATGACCTCGATCCGCAGCTACCTCCACCTGCTGGAGGACGAAGGGCTGGACGGGCTCACCCGGGACAGATTCATGCAGGTGGTCGAGCGCAACACCACCCACCTGATGGGTCTGCTGGACGAGTTGCTGCTGCTGGCCAGCCTCAACGCCGGGACCGCCGCGTTCACCCCGGCGCGGGCGGATCTGGCCGACATCGCCCGCCACGCGGTCGACGCCGTCACCGAGGAGGCCGGACGCAGGGAGCACTCCCTGCGCCTGGACGTCCGCACGGGAGCGGAGGTGCGGGTCGACGCCGGACGGCTGGAGCAGGCCCTGCGGCGCGTGCTGGACAACGCGATCAAGTTCACTCCGCCCGGCGGCGCCATCGACGTCACCGTCGATTCCGACCCTGAGCCCACGCTGGAGATCCGCGACACCGGGATCGCGATCGGGGTGAGGGACCTGGAGCACGTCTTCGAGGACTTCTTCCGCGCTTCGAACGCCGAGGAGCAGGTGATCGCCGGCCTGGGCATCGGCCTGGCCATCACCGCGAAGATCGTCCGGTGGCACGGGGGCGGCGTGCGGCTGGAGAACGAGGAGCGCGGAGGCATCCACGTCACCCTCACCCTGCCCGCCCTCCGGCCCTCCGGCGGGGACGGTCAGGACGCTCCGTAGACCACCAGGGAGACCGCGATGTACTGCACCAGGTAGGCGGCGAGGGTGAAGGCGTGGAAGACCTCGTGGAAGCCGAACCAGCGGGGCGAGGGGTCGGGGCGGCGCAGGCCGTACACGACGCCGCCGGCGGTGTAGAGCACGCCGCCGACGAAGACCAATGCCACCGCGGCCACGCCCGCGCCCTCCGCGAGCTGGGGCAGCACGAACACGGCCGTCCAGCCGAGGGCGATGTACAGGGCCGTGGACAGCCAGCGGGGCGCGTGGATCCACAGCACCCGGAACAGCACGCCCGCGATCGCGCCGGCCCAGACCACGGACAGGACCACCACGCGGGCGGAGCCGTCCAGCGCGAGCAGCGCGAACGGGGTGTAGGTGCCCGCGATGATCAGATAGATGTTGGCGTGGTCGAGCCGGCGCAGCACCTCTTCCAGGCGCGGTGAGAGCGTGCCGCGGTGGTAGGTCGCCGAGATGCCGAACAGCAGGCCCGAGGTGACCGCGTAGATCACGGCGGCGAGCCGCGCCTGCAGGGTCGGGCCCAGGGCCACGAGGACGAAACCGGCGACGAGCGTGACGGGCAGCGCCCCGGCGTGCAGCCATCCGCGGAGTCGCGGCTTGATCGGCTCCGGGAGCGACGTCTTCTCAGAAGCGGTCGTGGTCATGAACCTACGGTAGCGTAAGTTACGGCCTCGTAGGTTGTGATCTGCCCTACAACCGCCCCGCGGACGGGGACGGGCGCGACGGCGGCGAGAGCGGGGAGCGGCCGGGTGCGCATACGGTTTCTCCCAGCAGAGTCTCCACTCGGTGCGTATCACAGAAAAGAGGACCAAAGGAATGTCCAGGCGGGAAGCACAGGGGCCGATGCCGGGCCGTTACCCGGTGACCTTCGGGGAGGTCGACCTGCTGCGCGACCTCGACAGGCCCTCGGGCTGGGTCGTCTCCTCCGGCGGCGTCCCCCAGTCCTACGTCGACCTGGACGACCCCACCTACCTCGACTTCGAGTACGTCCAGCTGATGGCCCTGGTGATCGACCTGCTGGACGAGGGACCGCTGGACGCCGTGCACGTCGGCGGCTGCGCCTGCACCCTGCCCCGCTACGTCGCGGCGACCCGTCCGGGGTCCCGGCAGATCGTCGCCGAGCCCGACGGCGGCCTGGTCCAGCTCGTCCGCGACCAGCTCCGGCTGAAGTCCGTGCCCCGGCTCAAGGT
This sequence comes from Planomonospora algeriensis, assembly GCF_977012225.1. Classification (NCBI taxonomy): domain Bacteria; kingdom Bacillati; phylum Actinomycetota; class Actinomycetes; order Streptosporangiales; family Streptosporangiaceae; genus Planomonospora; species Planomonospora algeriensis. Next base: position 7,765 of record NZ_CDRNDK010000087.1, read on the forward strand.
GAGGATCCTCGACGGCCGCAGCGCCACCGCCGGGCTCGCCGACGGCTCGGCCGACCTGCTCGTGCTGGACGCCTTCAGCGGTGCCGCGATGCCGCTCGACCTGGCCACCTCCGAGTACATGGGCGAGGTGGCCCGCGTGCTGCGCCCCTCCGGGACGCTGCTGGTCAACATCGCCGACGGCAAGGGGCTGGCCTTCGCCCGGCGGGTGCTCGCGACGATCGGCGGGACCTTCCGCCACGTGGCGATGCTGGCCGAGCCCGGCGTGCTGCGCGGCCGCCGGTTCGGCAACCTCATCGTCGCCGCCTCACCCGCCGGCCTTCCCTTGGCCGGGCTGACCCGCCGGGCCGCGGGCGGTCTCACCCAGGCGCGCTGCCTGCACGGGGAGGAGCTGACCCGCTTCGTCGCCGGGGCCCGCCGCTGAACGACGGCGACCCCGTGGTCGTCCCCGTCCCTCCGCCCGCCGTCTTCGGCTGACGCCGGTCCGGGCACGGCGCCGGACCCCGGACCGGACGCGGATCGGGACACGGGGCGGGGTACCGGCGTCGGTCCCGGTTCAGATCCGGGCACCGGCACCCAGGCTCGCACCCGGGTGCCCTCCCCCGGCGCGCTGGACACCTCCAGGTTCCCGCCGAGCGCCCGCAGCCTGTCGGCCAGCTGCCCGAGTCCCCGGCGGCCGGTCACCGCCGGGTCGAAGCCCTTCCCGTCGTCGGCCACCACGGCCTGGAGCCGCCCTCCGGTGTGCGTCAGCCGTACCTCGATCCGGGTGGCGGCGGCGTGCTTGAGCGCGTTCGCGACCGCCTCGCTCACCGTGAAGTACATCGCGCCCTCGACCTGGTCGGGGAAGCGCCGGGCCCGCAGCCCGGGGGCCGCGGTCACGGTGGTCGCCACCGGCAGGCGCGAGCAGCGCTCCTCGACCGCCTCGGCCAGCCCGCCCTGGCTGAGCGCGGACGGGTGGATGCCCGCCGCCAGCTCCCTCAGATCGGTGAGGGCCTGGCGGGCCTGCTCCCGCAGCAGGGCCAGCAGCTCCGGCTCCCCTCCGGTGGCCCTGGCCAGCTCCAGGCCCGCGATGAGCGCGACGAGCTGCTGCTGCGCCCCGTCGTGGATGTCCCGCTCGATCCGCCGCCGCCCCGCCTCCTCGGCGTCGACCAGCCGGGCGGCCAGCGCCGCGCTCCGGATCGCCAGTCCGACCGGTACGGCCAGCGCCCCCAGCAGCCGCCGGTCCTCGGCCGTGACGGGCCCGGCGGTCTTCGGGCCGCAGGCGATGTGCCCCAGCCCGGCCGGCACGGTGAGCGCCGCCTCGCCGTCCTCCTCCCCCGCGACCACCCGCGTGCCGTCGGCCAGCGCGACGGCCGCCCACCGGACCTCCAGCCCGGCCCGTACGGCTCCCGCCAGCCGTTCGAGCTGCTCGACCGGGTCGGCGTCCTCCAGCCCCGGCCCGATCTCGGTCAGCAGCTCGTCCACCGTGGGCCGCAGGTCGAAGACGAGGAAGAGCCGCGATCCCCGGATCCCCACCCGGATGTCGAGCAGGTTGTGCCGGAACACCGCCGCCGCGATCACGGCGGGCATGGCGGCCATGATGGTGAGGGCGCCGAACCAGCCCGCGACCTCGTGGCCCTGCTCGGCGAAGACCCCCGTCAGGACGTACCCGCCGAGGTTGGCGACCGTCCCGGCGATCATCCAGCGCAGCGGGCGGCGCTCGGCCGCCGGGCTCCGCCGGCAGCGCAGGACGAGCGAGGCCAGCACCGCGAGCGCGGCCAGGAAGGTCGCCAGCTGCCCCAGCGCTCCCGCGACCCCGGCGACCAGGTCGGCCGTCCCGCCGAGGTTGAACGGGTTGCCCCCGGAGAAGAAGGGCGCGTAGACCTCGTCCGGGCTCAGCAGGATGCCCAGCCAGTAGAGGGCGATCACCGCCGCGGCGATCCGGGAACCCGCCTGCCAGCGCCGCGAGGGCAGCCGCCCGTCGGGGAAGAGCAGCGGGATGAAGATCCAGCTCAGACCGTAGAAGACGGGGAAGAACGAGACCATCAGCGCGCCGGCGACGGCCGCCGGTCCCGGACCGCCTCGCAGCAGGAGGCCGTACCCGAGCGCTCCGAGTCCCAGGCAGCCGGCCGTGGCCAGCAGCAGCCAGCCGTACACGTTGTCCGGGCGGCGCAGCGCGATGAGCAGGCCGAGGGCGGGGAGCGACAGGCACGCCACCGTGAACACCCACTGACTGAACGGGACGGGCAGGCCGGTCTCCATGACCGAGCCCGCGACGATCCCGGCCGAGGCCGCTCCGGCCGCCGCGCCGGAGAGGAGGCGGGCCCTGGTGGATGTCATGGAACGCAGGGTGGCCCGCCACCGGACCCGCCGTCCATGAGGTTGTCCGCACACCGGGTGCAGTCTGCCTCACCCCCGAAGACGGAGGCCTGCCGGGTACTGCGCAGCCGCGCCGCTTCCTAGGTTCGGAACGAGGCCGCCGGAGGGGCGGCCGGCATCACGACGACGAGGAGTCCCCCATGCGACCGCTGACCCGACCGACCCGCCTCCTGGCGCTGGCCCTGGCCGGCGCGGCCGTCCCGGCGATCACGCTCACCGGCGGGCAGGCGGCGCAGGCCGCGCCGGTCGCGCAGACCACTCAGGTCGCGCAGGTAACCGCCTCCGCGGCCACCGCCGCCCCGGAGATCCCCGACAGCCCTGCCGGCCGGCAGCTCCGCTGGTTCCTCGGCGCGCCGGACCGCGCTCCGCTCTCCGGGAGCGAGCTGGCCGAGCACATCGACGCCGCCTTCCTGGCGGAGCTGACCGTCGAGAGGTTCAACGTCTTCCTGGCGGACGTGCGCGGGCTCACGCTGGAGAAGCTCACCGAGGTCACGCCCACCGCGCTGACCGGGACGGGGAGGATCGGCGACAAGGCGGCCGAGATCCGGATCCGCGTCAACGCCCAGGGGAAGATCGACCGGTTCGGGGTCGGTGACCCGCAGCCGCCGATCCCGGCCGCCCCGAAGAGCTGGGCCGAGCTCGACGCCCGGCTGCGCAAGGTCGCCCCCGAGGTCGGCTTCCTCGCCGCGGAGATCGACTCCCGGGGCCGGTGCCGGACCGTCCACGGACTGGCCGCGGGCAAGGTCCGGCCGCTGGGGTCGATCTTCAAGCTCTACGTGCTCGGCGCGGTGGCCGAGAAGATCCGGGACGGCAGGCTGAGCTGGGACACGAAGCTCACGATCAGGCCGGAGTGGAAGAGCCCGAGCGAGGGCGGGCTGTACGAGCGGCCGGACGGCAGCACCGTCACGGTCCGCGAAGCGGCCGAGCTGATGATCTCCATCAGCGACAACACCGCCACCGACCTGCTCATCCACACGGTCGGCCGCAAGGCCGTCGAGGCCAAGGTGCGCCAGTGGTCCGACCACCCGAAGGGCAACGTCCCCTTCCTGACCACCAAGGAGTCGTTCCTGCTCAAGGGCGTCGACTATCCGAAGCACGCCCGGGCCTACCTCGCGCGGGACGCCCGGGGCAGGCGCGCCTACCTGGAGGACGTCGTCGCCAAGCTCAAGCTCACCGACATCAAGGAGTGGACGGCGCCCCGGGAGATCCACACGCTGGAGTGGTTCGGCTCGCCGAAGGACGTGTGCCGCGCCTACAGCGGGCTGGCGAAGCTGTCCAGCCAGCCGCTGCACAAGGCGCTCTCGGCCAACGACATCGGGATCGGGCTCGACCCCGCGAAGTGGCCCGCCGTCTGGGCCAAGGGCGGCTCCGAGCTCGGCGTGCTCGACCTGTCCTACGCCGCCCGCACGGCCGCGGGGAAGACCTACGTCGTCGTCCCGCTGGCGAACGACCGCAGGAGGCCGCTCGACGAGGCCAAGGCCGCCCCCGAACTCGTCTCCCTCAGCCGCGGCGCTTTCGCGCTGCTCGCCGAGGGCTGACCGGATCGGTGGAGCACCGGTGGCGCCGGTTCATGCCCTCCCCCGAGGAAGGCACGAACCGCGCCCGTCCTGGTGCGCGCCGGAGCCCGCGACCCCGTACGCGCCTCAGCGCACGGCCCGGTGGGCGCCTCAGCGTGCGAACCGGTGCGCGCCGGAGCACGCGGCTCCGTACGCGGCCCCGTACGCGTCTCAGCGCGCGGCGAGCGTGACGCAGGCGACCCGGGGACCGGCGGAGCCCGCGTCGGTCCCGGCCGTCCTGGTCGGCTCGGCGTGGACGACCAGCGAGCGGGGCGGCCGGCCCGGAGCGAACGCCCAGTCCTGCTTCGCCGTCGCGGTGGCCGCGCCCTTCCGGTCGGTGGTGAAGTCGAGCCAGACCTCGCTGGCGGCGCTGGCGTGGGAGTGATGGCCGTCGCGGTAGTGCGGCCCGGCGTCGTCGGGGTCCGCGCCGCACGGGTTCACGTGCAGGTGCACGCCGTACGTCCGGCCGGGCAGGAAGCCGCGGACCTCGACCTTCGCCGTGGACAGCACCGCCCCGGACTCCGCCGTCACGCGGGCCCACGCCCCGGACGGCACCAGCGCCCTGTCGTAGGCGATCGCGGTGGCCCGCGGGGCGGGGGCGCCGAACGTGCCGCCGCCGGAGAGCACGGTCCCCTCCGGCGCCACGTCGTGCACGGCCGGGCGGGCCCTGTCCTCCTGGTCGCCCTGTCCGCCGCACGCCGCGGCGAGCAGGGTGGCGGCTGCGAGAATCCACGGAAGGCGGCGCATCGGCATCTCCTCGGCCCGGCGGGAAGGACGCCCCACTCTAACGAGTGACCGTCCGGGCACGCAGGGTGTTCGGCTGATGGAGCTCCCACTCGCCTCCCCGCGCCCGCGCCGTACGGCAGGGCGGGCGGGCACCGCACCGTACGGCGGGCGCCGCGGCCGGGAGGACCGGACCGCCGTCAGGCGCCGTGGGCGGCGGCGATGGCGTCGATCCGGGCGGCCAGGGCGAAGTCGTTCTCGGTCAGGCCGCCGGCGTCGTGGGTGGTCAGAGCCAGGTGCAGGGTGCGCCAGCGGATGTCGATGTCGGGATGGTGGTTCATCTTCTCGGCCTCGACCGCGATCTCGTCGACGATGCGGATCGCGGTCGGGAAGTCGGGGGCGGCCACCTTCCGGCGGATCTCATCACCTCGCGCCGCCACTCGGGCACCTCGGCCAGCCGCCGCTGCACGGCGGAGTCGTCAAGCAGGTCCATCGCCCCAGGAGATCACATCGGAGGCGGGACGCCGAATCACGCCACGCGCGCTCCCGCGGCGGTCCGGAACCGGCGGGCTTCCCCACCGGGCGGGACCGGGCCACCCCGCCCGCTCCGAACCCCTGGATATCCCTCAACTCGCCGCGGGCGGCACCGATGAGGAGATGTCCGCGCCCTCTGCGTGCGGCCCCGCCCCGGTAGATCCGCAGAAGCCCCGAAAAGAGCCCGTCATGAACACCCGTACGACCGAGCGGCCGGCCCGGACCGCGCGGTCTCTCGCCCAGGATCTGAGCGTCCGCACGAAGATCATCGCCTCGGTCGTCATCGCGGTGCTGGTCGGCTCCGTCGTCGGGGTGCTCGGCATCAACGCGCTGAGCTCCTCCAACGACAACGCCCAGGCCATGTACTCCGAGAACATCACCCGCCTGGACATCGCGTCCCAGCTGCGGCGCTACACCGTGCAGATGCGCCTGGACGTGGCCAACCACGCCCTCTCCGACGCGACGGCCAAGAGCACCTACGAGAGCGCGATCAAAGACAGCGGAACCCAGGCGAACAAGCTGCTGGACGCCTATGGCACGCACGACCTGACCGCCGAGCAGGACGCCGCCCTGTCCGACCTTCGCCCGCTGATCCAGTCCTTCATCGCCATCACGGAGACCAAGCTGCTGCCCGCCGGCCGGGCCGGCGATCTGAAGGCCTGGACCGCGGTCCGCGAGGGCGACCTCAAGCCCCTCATCGAGCCGATGAACACCGCCCTGCAGCGGCTCGTGCAAAGTGAGCGGGCCGGAGCCGAGCAGGCGGCCAAGGACACCGAGGCCGCCTACACCGAGAACCGCGCCACCGTGCTGTCCGCGCTCGTCATCGGCATGCTGGCCGCGCTCGGCCTGGGCTGGGCGACCGCACGCGGCATCGTGGCCGGGCTGCTCCGGGTGCGGGCGGTGAGCGAGGCGCTCAAGGACGGCGACCTGACCCGCACCACGGAGCTGACCGGCCGGGACGAGGTGGGCCGCACCGGGCAGGCGCTGGACGCCGCGGTGGAGCGGCTGAACACTCTGGTGCGCACCATCGACGGCGCCGCCGCCGGCGTCTCCGTCACCGCCCAGCAGGTCTCGTCGGTCTCCACCCAGGTGGCCGCGGGCGCCGAGGAGACCTCGGCGCAGGCCGCGGTGGTCTCGGCCGCGGCCGAGCAGGTCTCCTCCAACGTGCAGACCGTCGCCGCCGGTTCGGAGCAGATGGGCGCCTCCATCTCGGAGATCGCCGGCAACGCCGCCGAGGCGGCCCGGGTCGCGGCGCAGGCCGTGGCCGTGGCCGAGGCCACCAACGTCTCCATCACCACGCTGGGCGAGTCGTCCCGGGAGATCGGCGCGGTGGTCAAGACGATCACCTCGATCGCCGAGCAGACCAACCTGCTGGCCCTCAACGCCACCATCGAGGCGGCCCGCGCCGGGGACGCCGGCAAGGGCTTCGCCGTGGTCGCCGGCGAGGTCAAGGACCTGGCGCAGGAGACCGCCAAGGCCACCGAGGACATCGCCCGCCGCGTGGAGGCCATCCAGAACGGCACCGGTGGGGCGGTCACGGCCATCGCCGAGATCGCCGCGGTGATCGGGCGGATCAACGACTTCCAGACGACCATCGCCTCGGCCGTCGAGGAGCAGACCGCCACCACCGACGAGATGAACCGCAACGTCACCGCGGCCGCCTCCTCCTCGGAGGAGATCGCCGTCAACATCACCGGGGTCGCCGACGCGGCGCAGACCACCGCGCAGGCGATCGGTCAGGCCCAGGACGCCACCGCGTCGCTGGCGCGGATGTCGGAGGAGCTCAGCGGGCTGGTCGCGCAGTTCCGCTTCCGGTGATCCGCTGACCGCCCGCTCCGGCGGGCCGGGGACGCCGGAGCGGAAGCACGACCGGGGCGTGGCCGCCCGGTGCCCATCGTGGGCACCGGGCGGCCACGCCTTCGACATGACCGGATAAATTGCGGTTTGCCCCTTATTGCAGGGAAGCCCTACGTTTATGGTCATGTTGCTGGCCGACCAACGTCGTCTGCTGTGCGAGTACGGCCGCCGGGCCGCCGAGACCGGGCTGGTCGTCGGGACCGCCGGGAATCTGAGCGTGCGCGACGGCGACCTGGTCGCGGTCACGCCGAGCGGGGTCCCCCTGGACCGGCTGGAGCCCGAGGCCTGCCCGGTGGTCGACGTGGCGGGCCACCTGGTCGAGGGCGCGCTGCAGCCCTCCTCCGAGACGCCGATGCACCTGGCGGTCTACGCGAGCGGCGACGCGGGGGCCGTGGTGCACACCCACTCCGTCTTCGGGGCCGTGGTCGCCGCCACCATGACGGAGCTGCCGCCGATCCACTACACCGTGCTCCTGCTCGGCGGTCCGGTCCGGGTGGCCGAGTACGCCACCTACGGCACCCCGGAGCTGGCCGAGTCCGTCCGCGCCGCCCTGGAAGGCGGCAGGCGGGCCGCGCTGCTGGCCTCCCACGGCGGGGTCACCCTCGGCGACGACCTGGCGGGCGCCTTCGAGGCGACCCGGCTGCTGGAGTGGCTCTGCGAGGTCTACGTCCGCGCCCGGGCGGTCGGCGAGCCCCGGGTGCTCACCGACGAGCAGCTCGCGGCCGTGGCCCACCGCGCCTTCAACCCCCCGACGTTCCCCACCCGCGAGGACTGACGATGCCCCTCCAGCTCACCGGCGCGCCGAGCGACCCGGACCTGCTCCGCCTGCCCTGGGACGTGCCCCTGGAGAAGTGGCCCGAGCACCGCCTGGTCGCGCTGCCGCGCGGCATCTCCCGGCACGTGGTGCGCTTCGCCCGGCTCTCCGGCCGGGTCTACGCGATCAAGGAGATCAGCGAGCACTACGCCAGGCGGGAGTACCGCCTGCTGTGGGACCTGCACCGGCTGGACACCCCCGCGGTGGAGCCGGTGGCGTACATCACCGGCCGGACCGGCGCGGACGGCGAGCCGCTGGACTCCGCGCTGATCACACGGCATCTGCAGTTCTCCCTGCCCTACCGGGCCGTCATGTCGGGGACCATCCGGCCGGACACCCTCAACCGGCTGCTCGACGCCCTGGCGGTGCTGTTCGTCCGGCTCCACCTGAACGGCTTCTACTGGGGCGACTGCTCGCTGTCGAACGTGCTGTTCCGCAGGGACGCGGGCTCCTTCGCCGCCTACCTGGTCGACGCCGAGACCGGCGAGCTCCACCCGATGATCAGCGAGGGGCAGCGCCGGCACGACATCGACGTCGCGCACACCAACCTCTACGGCGAGATGCTCGACCTGGAGGCCGGCGGCCTGCTCCACCCCTCCATCGACCCGGAGGAGGTGGCCGACTCGGTCTGCTCGCGCTACCACGCCCTGTGGAGCGAGCTCACCTCCGACGAGATCATCGAGGAGGTCGACTGGCACATGATCGACCAGCGGATCCGCCGGCTGAACACCCTCGGCTTCGACGTCGCCGAGATGATGGTCCGCCGCAAGGCGGGCACCGGCCGGCTGATCGTCCGGCCCAAGGTCGTGGACGCCGGGCACCACCAGCGCAGGCTGCTCCGCCTCACCGGCCTGGACGTGGAGGAGAACCAGGCCCGGCGGCTGCTCAACGACCTCGACTCCTTCCGCGTCTCGTACGGCCTGCGCCACGAGGACGAGGCGATCGTGGCCCACCGCTGGCTGGCCGAGGTGTTCCAGCCGACGGTCGAGGCCGTCCCGGAGGAGATGCGGCGCAAGCTGGAGCCCGCCCAGCTCTTCCACGAGGTGCTCGACCACCGCTGGTACATGTCCCAGGAGGCGGGGGGCGACGTCGGCCTGCAGACCGCCGTGCGGTCTTACGTGAAGAACATTCTTATTTTCAAGCCGGACGAGAAGGCACTTATCTCCGAAGATCAGTAGACGGTGTTGCACATGGAGTGCACTTCCTTCTACCTGGTGGATGAAACTTCCTCCTCCCCACATCTCCATTTTTAATAGGACACATAACCCCCTCGGGAATTCCCTACTCTGGCCGGGCGACGTTTTCCGCAGTCGTCGGCGAGGGAGTTCGAGTGCTCGGAATCGAAGAGTGCCTGACCGAGGTGATGGCCATCCCCGGCGCGCTGGACGCGATCCTGATCGACCAGACCAGCGGGATGGCCGTGGCGATCGGCGGCGGCAGCCGCCACCTGGACGCCGAGAAGTCCGCGGCCGGTCTCAGCGGGGCCCTCCAGGCGACCCTGGACGGGCTCGCCGCGACCTCCCCCACCGGCACGGCCCGCGTCAATGAAATGATCATTACCGCGGACGATGGGCATCATTTACTGAAACCTCTGGAAACAGTTTTCGATGGCCCATTAGTGATATATGTCCGACTCGATCCCGACCGTTCGAATCTGGCCCTGGCCCGTCACCGGCTCCAGGCGCTTTCCGGCCGGCTCATCACGACGTGAGCCATCATGCCGACTGCCGAGAGCGTCCTGAGCGGACTCGCCGACGACCGGGCGACCGGGGCCCTGCGCCTGGGGAAGGCCGGGGTGTTCTACCTCACCGGCGGTCGGGTCACCTACGCCGAGAGCGCCTGCTGCCCCCGGGCCGAGGACCTGCTCGTCGCCGGCGGCCGGATCTCCGCGCACGCCGTACGGCAGGCCAGGCAGGCCGCGTCGGAGGAGCGGCCGGGCGGCGACCTGCTGGTCGCCCGGGGCCTGCTCACCCGGGGCGAGCTGGAGTTCTGCGTGCTGGGCGCGGTGCTCGACGCCGCGTTCTTCCTGTTCGACGCCACCGGCGTCCGGATGCGGTTCCGCCCGGAGGACCGGCACTGGCTCGGACCCCAGTGGTATTTCGACGTGACCGGACTGCTCCGGGAGCACGGGCGAAGGAGGGCACAGTTGGACCAGGCCTGGCCGACCGCCGAGCTGGACACCCTTCCCGTCGTCCCGCTGGCGCGCATCCCCGCCCAGCAGGTCATGCTCACCTCCCTGCAGTGGGAGGTCCTGGTCGGCGCGGACTCCTCGGCGACCCCCGCCGACCTGGCCCGCAAGCTGGGCCGTCCCGCCTACTCGGTGCTGCTGGCCGTACGGCAGCTCGGCGCGGCGGGGCTGCTGCGCCGCCCGGAGCCGTCGCCGGAGGCCCCTCCCGGAGAGCCTCCGGAGGAGCCTCCGAGGACACCCCCGAAACCGTCTCCGGAGGCGTCGGCCGGGACGCCTCCGGAGGCCCCGTCCTCCGGTGCGGCCTCCGCCGCGGCCCTCACTCCGACCGGCCCCCCGACCGGG
>NZ_CDRNDK010000088.1:0-18128 GCF_977012225.1 Planomonospora algeriensis
GAGCGCCACCGCCCGCACCGCCCAGGGCAGCCCGGCCACGCCCAGCAGCAACGCCCACTGGCCGAGCAGGAGCCGCTGGGCGAGGTAGGCGTTCCAGGCGTAGAAGGCGGCGGCCACCAGGCGCGGGCCGAGCCTCCCGGAGGGCACCAGCGCCGCCGCCCCCGACGCGGCCAGCACGAAGATCCCGAGCAGGAGGGCCTTCTGCACCGCCTGCTCGGGCAGCACCGCCGAGAGCAGCGCGACCACCAGGTCGCTGGGCACGGCGCGGGGAAAGCCCTGTCCCGGAAAGACGAGCGGCGGGTCCGGGACGAACACCATGTCGTAGCGGAGCACGAACCCCGGGCCCAGGGCGGGTCCGAGCGCCAGCAGCCCGAGCAGCAGCCCGAGCAGCGCAGGCGCCACTGCTTTGACCCGATCCGTCCGCATATCGCCAGACCCTACGGCAGCCCCGGAACCGCACAGGGCCGTCTCGACCCACCGCACGAGGCCGCCTCGGCCACCGAAACCCCCGGGACCGCACGGGGCCGCCGTGCCGCCATGACCGCCGAGACCGGTTTCGCCACCGGTGTCGGCGGTCCCGGTCCTACTTGCCCGGCTCCGGGTCGCGGGGCAGGCCGAGCATGCGCTCGGCGATGATGTTCAGCTGCACCTCCGTGGTGCCGCCGTAGATCGTCATGGCGCGGGTCGCGAGCACGGCCCGGTTCCAGAAGCCCGGGTCGCCGAGCTTGACGTCGGCCGCCAGCACCGCCGAGGCACCGAGCAGCCCCACCGCGCACTCCGAGACGTGCTGCGCGTGCGAGGTCGACAGCAGCTTGCGGACCGAGGCGTCGGCACCCGGCTCGGCGCCGGCGAGCTGCTTCATCGTCACCCGCAGGCTGAGGGCGTTGATCGAATGCCCCTCGCAGATCACCCGGGCCAGCTCCTGCCGCTCGGCCGGGTTCAGCTCGCGGCCCAGCCGTCCGGCCAGCCCGAGCAGGTCGGGGACGGAGGCGCCGGTGCCGCCCGAGCCCGACGAGAGCGAGACCCGCTCGTTGGACAGGGTGTTGCGGGCGACCTTCCAGCCCTCGCCGACCTCGCCGACGACCAGGTCGTCCGGGACGAAGACGTCGTCGAGGAAGACCTCGTTGAACAGGTTCTCGCCGGTCATCTCGGTGAGCGGCCGGACGGTGACGCCGGGCGCCTTCATGTCGACGAGGAAGTAGGTGATGCCCTCGTGCTTGGAGCCCTCGGAGGAGTTGCGGGCGATGCAGATGCCCCACTCGGCGAAGTGCGCCACCGAGGTCCAGATCTTCTGGCCGTTGAGCCTCCAGCCACCCTCGACCCTCTCCGCCTTCATCTGCAGCGCGGCCAGGTCGGACCCGGCGCCCGGCTCGGAGAAGAGCTGGCACCAGATCATCTCTCCGGCGAGCGTCTTGGGCAGGAAACGCTCCTGCTGCTCACGCGTGCCGTACGCGGCGATCGACGGCACCACCCAGGCGCCGATGATCATCTGCGGGAGCTTGACCCGGGCGGCCTTGAGCTCCTGGAAGATCAGCACCTGCTCCAGGGGGCTCGCGCCGCGACCCCACGGCCGGGGCAGGTGCGGCATGACGAACCCGCCGTCGGCCAGCGCCCGCTTCTGCTCCTGACCCTCCAGCTGCGCGATCACGGCGATCTCGGCGCGGATGGACTCGCGCAGCGCGGCCGCGTCCTCAGGGAGCTCGATCTCCATCTCGCGGGAGACGCCGTTCAGCGCGAGCTCGGCGACCGACTCGGCCCACTCGGAGCTCGGGCCGAGCAGGGCGCGCAGGGTGAGCGCACGGCGGTAGTAGAGGTGGACGTCGTGCTCGTAGGTGTAGCCGATGCCGCCGAAGATCTGGACGGCGTCCTTGGCGCAGTGCACGGCGGCGTCGGGGGCGGTCACGCCCGCGATCGCGGCGGCGTAGGCCGACTCGTCGCCCGCGCCCGTCGTCGCACCCGCCCCCTCACTCGCTTCGCGCGCCGCGTCCGCTCGCCGCTCCGTCGCGCGGGCGGCGTCCCAGACGGTGGCGCGGGCCTGCTCCAGCGCGACGAGCATCCGGGAGGCCTTGTGCTTGACCCCCTGGAACTGGCCGATCGGACGGCCGAACTGCACGCGCACCTTGGCGTACTCGGCGGCGGAGGCCACGCACCACGACGCGACGCCCGCGGCCTCGGCGCCCAGCAGGATCGCGGCCAGGTTCAGGACGGCCGAGCCCTTCAGCCCGTCCAGCACCCGGCCGGCGGGCACGGCGGCGTCGTCGAGCTCGACCTTGGCCACGCCGCGGGTGAGGTCCAGGGACTGGACCGGCGTGACGGTGGCCGCGGAGGCGTCCACCGCGACCCACACCTCGCCCCGGTCGGTGCGCACCGGGAGCACCAGGACGTCGGCGAGCGCCCCGCCGAGGACGAACTCGGCGGTGCCGCCGACGGTCAGCGCGCCGTCCGCTCCCTGCCTGCCGGAGATCGACCCCCGCAGCGCGACCGCGCCGGTCAGCGTGCCGTCGGCGAGGCCGGGCAGCAGCTCGGCGCAGGCCTTGCCCTCGGCGGCGAGGATCGCGGCGCTGGCGAGCACCGTCGGGACGTAGGGGCCGGGGGCGACCCGCTCGCCCAGGGCCTCGACGGCCACGGCCGTCTCCAGCAGGCCGTACCCGCTGCCGCCGTGCTCCTCGGGGATGTGCAGCCCCAGCAGGCCCTGGTCGGCCAGGCCGGACCAGAAGGCGGGACGCGTCTCGCTCTCGGCCGCGATGGCGGCCCGTACGACCTCGGACGGGATGTTCCGCTCGGCCCAGCCCCGCACCGACTCGTGGAGCGCCTCGTGCTCCTCACTCAACCCGATCGCCATGACAGCCTCCAGAAACGGTTCAGTAGCAGAACCATATTCTAGAAGGTGCTTCCATCACAACGCGCGGGCGCTCGTCACCAGAGGCGCGATGTCCGCCCAGAGCCGCTTGCGGCCGTCCGGTACGGTCACCAGGAGCACGGCCGGCTCGGCCCGGCGGGTCTCCAGCAGCGCGAGCGCCGCCTGCGAGCTGCGGCGGACGCCGCCGAGCTCGTAGTCGACCCGGTAGCCGAGCACCCAGCCCCGGCCCGCGGCGGGCCGCTGCGAGGCGGTCCACTCGACCCGGGTGCCGGCGGATGGTGGTTGCGCAGGGCCCACCGCACCGCCCTCAGCGCCGCGGCGCGGAAACCGGCGTCCGTCCGCGGCCCGGTCCACGGCGCCTTGCCGGGCAGCGGGAGCGAGACGGCCATCGTGCGCGGCAGGCGCGCCCCGCCCACCCGCTGGCCCGCGGAGAACGGCGGCACCGGCCCGTCCGCCCACGGCTCGCCCAGCCTGACGTAGGTGATCCCGCTCCCCTGGTCGACGACCGCGCCGACCACCGCGCTCGCCCTGCCGGGCAGCGCCACCAGGGGCCTGGACCTCGGCGGCTTCGGGAGCTCCGGCGGGACCGCCGCCGAGGGGGACGCGCTCGGCGGAGCGGACGCCGCCGTCGGCGCGGCACCCGGGACCGGCTGGCGCAGCGGCACCGGGTCGGCGGGCTCGTCGCCGGAGAACAGGGCGAAGACCGAGAAGATCGCCAGGACCGTCACGGCGGCGGCCCCGGCGCTGTAGACCAGCCTGACCGGGATGTCGGCGATCCGCGCCCACACCCCGCGCGGAGGAACCCGCTCGGCGGGCGGGACCTCCAGGAGGAGGCCACCCGCGGACGGCACTCCCGGAAGGAGGCCGCCGACGGGTGAGGCCTCCGGAAGGGGGCCGCCGGCGGAGGCTGGAGCGGCCAGGGCCGAGGCGTCGGCGGAGGACCAGGTCGAGACACCGGCGGCGGAGGCGGACCGCGCGGGGTGACGACCGGGTCCCCGCCCGGGCGGGCGAGGGGCATGGGCGTGGTGGGCGCTTCATAGGGCGGAACCCGCCTGTCCCGAGAGCGTCCGGAGGATGTGCCGTCAGCGTCCGCCATGGCCGCCAGATTACGTCGGCTGGGTGGCCGACACACCGTTTCCCGCCAGGCTTGTGCCTCGAGCACACGCCTCGACGGAGGCGGCCGCCCCCTCTTCCAGCACCAGAATCTAGTTCTGTATGGTCGCGTCCATGAGGGGCTTCTACGAGATCGCCACCGCCGACCCCGCCCGCGCCGCCGTTCTGGGAGGCACCGTTCCCGGTCACGACGCCGCCCCGGTGACCTACGGCGACCTGCACGACCGGGTCAACCGCGTCTCCCACGGGCTGCTCGCCCGCGGCGTCACGCCCGGCGACACCGTGGTGACGGTCCTGCCCAACGGCGTCGACGCGATCACGATGATGCTCGCGACCTACCAGATCGGCGCCTACCTCGTCCCGGTGAACTGGCACTACACCGCCGAGGAGATCGGCTACGTCATCACCGACTGCGCGGCCCGCGTCGTGGTCGGCTGCGAACGGTACGCCGACGCCGTACCGGGCGGCTACGAGGAGGTCGCCGCGCTCGCCGCCGATCGTCCCGCCACCCCGCCCGCCGAGCGCCGGGCCGGGTCGATGATGCTCTACACCTCCGGCACCACCGGCAGGCCCAAAGGCGTGCGCAAGCGGCTGATCGAGGTCACCCCCGAGGAGCTCTTCCCCATCCTGGTCCGCAAGAGCTGGCGCCACTTCGGGCTGCCGCCCGACGGCGTCCACCTGGTCCTGTCGCAGCTCTACCACTCCGCCCCGTACGGCCAGGCCATGATGGCGCTGCAGTACGGCCACTCGCTCGTGCTGACCGAGCGGTTCGACGCCGAGGAGGTCCTGGAGCTGGTCGAGCGGCACCGGGTCACGAACACGTTCATGGTGCCGACCATGTTCCACCGGCTCCTGGCCCTGCCCGCCGAGGTCAGGGGGAAGTACGACCTGTCGTCACTGACGCACCTCTACCACGGGGCGGCCCCCTGCCCGCCCGCCACCAAGCAGGCGATGATCGACTGGCTCGGCCCGGTGCTGTGGGAGTACTACGGCTCGACCGAGGCCGCCGCGGTCACCATGGTCTCCTCCGCGGAGTGGCTGGCCAGGCCGGGCACGGTCGGCCGGGCGGTCGAGGGCATGCGGTTCGCCGTCGTCGGCGAGGACGGCGAGGAGCTGCCCCCCGGAGAGCCCGGCCTCGTCTACATCGGCGGCATCAACCGGTTCGAGTACCACGGGGACCCGGCCAAGACCGCCTCGTCGATGCGCGGCCGCCTCTACACCGCCGGCGACATCGGCTACCTCGACTCCGACGGCTATCTGTTCCTCTGCGACCGGCGGACCGACCTGATCATCTCGGGTGGGGTGAACATCTACCCCGCCGAGGTGGAGGCGGTGCTCCTGGAGCACCCCGCGGTGGCGGACGCGGCGGTGATCGGCGTACCGGACCCGGAGTGGGGGCACAAGGTGGTCGCCCTCGTCCAGCCCGCGCCGGGCGCCGAACCCGGTCCCGGCCTGACCGCCGATCTGCTGGCCCACTGCGCCGGACGGCTCGCCAGGCTCAAGCACCCGCGGCTGATCGAGTATCGCGAGCGGCTCCCCCGCACGCCCACCGGCAAGCTCAGCCGCACCGGCGTGCGCGAGTCGTACCTGTCGTCCTGACCGTCCCTCCCGCCGACGGACCACGGGCGGCGGGCGGCGGGCGGCGGGCGGCGGAACCGTAATCTTTTCCCAAGGGCCGGGAAGGTAGGCCGCATGGAGAGACTCGCGCATCTCGCACTGCTCACCGCCGTCGCGGTGGCACTCGGCGGCTGCAGCGCGGACATCGGCGCCCGGCCCGCCGGAACCCCCGCAAGCCCCGCCGCCACCGCCTCCCCTGCTCCCCCCGCCGCCCCCGGGGGTGAGCCCGCGGCGCTGGAGGCCGCCTACGAGAAGGTCATCGGCGACGTGCTCCCGTCCATCGTGCAGATCAACACGAGGACCGGGCTGGGCTCGGGCGTCGTCTACGACACCGCGGGCCACATCGTCACCAACGCCCACGTGATCGGCCAGGCCAGGGAGTTCGAGGTCACCCTGGCCAGCGGCGGCGCCCCCCGGCCCGCCCGGCTGGTCGAGGCCTTCGAGCTCGGCGACCTGGCCGTGATCAAGGTGGACGACCCCACCGGCCTCACCCCGGCGAAGTTCGGCGACTCCGGGAAACTCCGGGTCGGCCAGATCGTGCTGGCGATGGGCAACCCCCTCGGCCTGTCCGGCAGCGTGACCAACGGCATCGTCTCCGCGCTGGGCCGTACGGTCAGCGAACCCCAGACGCAGGGCTCGCCCGGCGCAACGATCACCAACGCCGTGCAGACCTCCGCCGCGATCAACCCGGGCAACAGCGGCGGCGCCCTGGTCAATCTGGCGGGCGAGGTCATCGGCATCCCCACCCTCGCCGCCACCAACCCCGAGCTCGGCGGCGGCGCGGCCCCCGGCATCGGCTTCGCGATCCCGTCCAACACCGTGACCGACATCGCCGGTCAGATCATCAAGGGCGGCAAGGTCACCAACACCCGCCGCGCCGCGCTCGGCGTGGCCGTGCAGACCGTGGTCGGCTCCCAGGGCGCCCGGTGGGCGTCGGCGTCATGCGGGTGACCGAGGGCGGCGGCGCCGAGCGGGCCGGCATCGAGCCCGGCGACGTGATCGTCTCGGTCAACGGCACCGAGACCCCGACCACGCAGGCGCTCTCCGAGGTGCTCGCCACCCTCAAACCGGGTGACGAGGCCAAGGTGGGGCTCCTGCGCCCCGACGGCTCCACCCCCACCGTCGCCGTCACCCTGGGCGAGCTCTCCGAGGATTGACGGCCTCCCCCTCCGGGAGGACCTCGGGCCCCTCACCCCTCCCGACGGGCCAGGAGGCCGTTGAGCTCGCCGAACTCGACCCCTCCGGCCAGCTCCGTGTAGGTGCCCGACTCGTACAGTTCCCGTGCCGCCCGCCGGACGAGGCCGTAGGCGGCCGCGGCGAGGTCCGCGCCCGCGCTGACCCGCGCGACGCCGAGGGCGGCCAGCTCGCCGACGGACGGCGCCCCCGGCCCGCCGGGGACGTTCAGCGGCAGGCCCACCCCCTTGACCAGCGCGGCGATCGTGTCGGGGTCGGGCGCGCCGATGACGAAGATCCCGCTGGCCCCGGCGTCCCGGTAGGCGGCGGCGCGCTCCAGCGTCGCCGCCAGACGGGTCTGCGGGTCTCCGGAGCCGCGCAGGTAGACGTCCACCCGGGCGTTGATGTAGAGGGGGACGCCCGCGGCGTCGGCCGCCGCGCGGGCCGCGGTGATCCGGGCGGCCTGCTCCCCGACCGGGCGCAGCGACGGGGCGGCCCCGTCCCGGACCGTGTCCTCGATGTTCACCCCCACCGCGCCCGCCTCGATCACGGCGCGGACGGTCTCGGCGAGCGCCTCGGGCTTCTCGCCGAACCCGCTCTCGATGTCGGCGGTGACGGGCACCCGCACCGCGGCGGCGATCCGCGCGATGAGGTCGAGGGCGCGGTCCCGGTCGAGCCGGTCGCCGTCGGGGGCGCCGAGGCTCCACGCCACCCCGGCGCTGGTGGTGGCGACCGCCTCCGCGCCCGCCTCCTCCACGAGCAGGGCGCCGGCCACGTCCCAGGCGTTGGCGAGGACCAGCGGACGGCCGTCCCGAGTGTGCAGCGAGTGGAAACGGTCGGCCTTGTCACGGAGATTCGTCATGGTGGTCATTAAAGCAGCGCGCTCCGCCGCCGGAATGGCCGTTTCTAGACAGGAATACCAGATACCCGGCGAATCTGTCCCGCCTGTGGCGGGGATGCGTCAGAGCGCTTCATGGCGCACCGGTCACCCTTGACAATGAGCAGACGATGGATCGGTTGATCACTGCGATGGAGGGGGCTCCGCCGAGTACGGCGAGCAGGATCAGAACCGGCAACGGGCCGAGCCGGTAGCGGTGCCCGCGACGGTCACGCAGGTCAGCAGGGTGTCCAGGACCTCGGCCAGGATGGGCAGCTCGGTCCACGGGTCGGAGGCCACGGCGTGCTCGGAGTGGCGGGCGAGCACGCCCATCAGGGATGATGGCACGCGAACGCGACCCCTGTTCTTGATCGCCTGGCTCGGACAACCGACGATCATCAGGGGTCGCGTTCGTCATCTACGCATCGGGGCGCCTTCGGCCACCAGCCCAGTACAGGACTGTGATCGGCTCACCAGCCGAGAATGCCTCCGCCTTGCCAGGCGCCCAACGCTTTCTTAGCTGCCCGCCTTCCAGACGTACAGGCGGAACTCACCACCCGCATAAGGTCCACGGCACTGGCCACGAAGATTGTAGAAGTCCCGCAGGCGGTTCGCCTCGATGTTGCATTCGAGGCGGTCGGAGTAGGTGCCAGCGTATTCCCATCCAGCAGCGACGGCGGCTTTGCTTGCTGCCGATTCGACCGCATGAGCAGGCGCAACACCCAAAGCACCGAGGGTGACTGCCACACCGATCCCCGAGGTAGCAAATGTCTTGAAAATCAGACGCTTCATATGATAGAAACCTCCTCACTCACCGGGCTCTTGCCGTACGAAATGAGCCCTTGGATTAACAGTGAACGAAAATCCCGTTCCACATCCATTGTGACAAAGTTTCCAATCATTGACAAGTTAACAATGAGTTGATACTCAAGTCACATTTAGTGATCTTTGGTGCATTTTCGCTGGTACTGAAGTTGAATGCATGATGTCGAGGCCGCATACGATCGCTCTTGGTAACTGCGATATCACGGAAGTATGCGATACGCGCAAGGCGGCGGATTCACTGAGGCTTTTTCATCCTGATGGCCCAGGTCACGGCGGACCTGCAGAAGGCGGTAGCGGATGAGACGAGGCTCCCGGTAAGACAGCAGTCGACCAAGATCCGATGCCCCAACCGGGAGCCTCGTTGCTGTCATACCGTGCCGCGATTCCGCTGTCCAACCGCACCCTCGTCCGCCTGGCCGACCTGATCCGCGCCCACCGCGCCCAACGGCGCTCCCGCTGGCGCCGCCTCGGCCCTGGACAACAAGCCCTCCTGGTCCTGGCGCATCTACGAAACGGTGACACCTACGCCCGTCTGGCCGGCGGGTTCGCCATCGGCACCACCACCGCCTGGCGCTACGTGCGCGAGGCGGTCGACCTGGTTGCCGCTCTGGCCGACGACGTGCACACCGCCGAACAGAAGGCCTCCCGCCTGGCCTACGCCGTCCTGGACGGCACGCTCCTGCCGATCGACCGGCTGGCCGACGACAGGCCGTACTACTCCGGAAAACACCACCGGCACGGGGTCAACGTCCAGTCCCTCACCGACCCGGCCGGCCGCCTGGTGTGGGTCTCGCCCGTGCTGCCCGGGGCGGTGCACGATCTGACCGCGGCCCGGCGGACCGGCCTGATCGACGCTCTGACCGGCGCTGCGTTCAGGTCTTCGCCGATCGGGGGTACCAGGGCGCGGGCGGCACGATCCGGACCCCGTTCAAGCGCCACCGGCACCGGCCGCGCCTGTCGCGCAACCAGAAAGCCGTCAACCGCTCCCACGCTCGCATCCGAGCGATCGGAGAACGCGCCGCCGCGACCTTGAAGACGTGGAAGGTACTGACCCGGCTGCGCTGCTGCCCGCGCCGCGCCACCTCGATCATCCAGGCCATCGTCGTCCTGCAGCTCATCGAAGAGGACCGCTACTCAGGATGAAAAACGCTCCATGTAGATGAACCGGCGGCGTAAGCGTCAGGGCGACGGCGGCTCTTCGAACTTGATCGGGGTGGGGCCGGTCGCGGCCCGGTGCGGCTGAACGCAGCTCTTGAGGGAGCTCGCGGCTCTCGTTGATGATTCCTGTTGTCGAAGCAAGATTCACAACAGAAGAGCCGCGAGCATGGTCAACGATACGACGCGACTGCTGGGCCTGGAGGGCCTGGCCGTTGCCGAGGTCATCGCAGGAGACGAACACGCTGGTCAAGGGCCGGTCATTCACCTGACAACGCTGGATGAGCGGGCGCGGTCCTGCCCGGTGTGCGGAGTGGTGGCCACCCGGATGAAGGAGTGGGTCACCACCCGGCCGCGGGATCTGCCGGTCGCGGGACGGCGGTGTGAGCTGCGCTGGCGCAAGCGCCGCTGGATCTGCCGCCAGAAGACGTGCCCGCGGGGCACGTTCACCGAGCAGATGCCGCAGATCCCGGCACGAGCGCGGCTGACGAGGCGGTTACGTCAGGCGGCGGGAGCGGCGGTCGCCGATGCGGGCCGCACCATCGTGCAGTCGGCTCGAGATCACGGCCTTTCGTGGCCGGTGGTGGTCGCGGCGTTCACTCTCCATGCCGACGCCGTCTTGCCGGATCAGCCTGCCCTCGTGGCCGTGCTGGGGATCGATGAGATCCGGCGGGGCCGTCCCCGCTGGGTCTACGACGAGGTGGCCTGCGCGTGGACGGCGGTGGTGGACCGGTGGCATGTCGGGTTCGTTGATCTGTCGGCCGGTCAGGGTTTGCTGGGTCAGGTGGAGGGCCGGACCTCCCGCGTGGTCGTCGACTGGCTGGACGCGCGCGGTCCGGACTGGAAGGAGCAGGTGGCTTACGTCGCGATCGACATGTGCGCGATCTTCAAAGCGGCGGTCCGGACCGCGTTGCCGGACGCGACGCTGGTGGTCGACCATTTCCACCTCGTGTAGTTGGCCAATGCCGCCGTCACCGAGGTCCGGCGCCGCGTCACCGTGCAGGTGCGTGGCCGGCGCGGCCGTAAGGGTAATCGGGAGTGGGAGCTGCGCAACCGGCTGACGCGCTCGGCGGCGCGGATGCACGGCACCCAGCTGGATCCGATGATCGATGACCTGATGGCCCTGCCCGCGCGGATCGGAGTACCGATTCTGACCGCGTGGCACGCCAAGGAGGATCTGCTGGACCTGCTCGCGCTGGCGCGCACCTGCCCGGACCGGGATCACCAACGCGGGCTCGGAGGGAACCAACCGTGTGATCAAAACGGTCGCCCGGGACGCGTACGGCTTCCGCAACCCGGTCAACCAGCGCCTACGCACCCGCTGCGCCACCACCCGCAAGAGCCGCGGACACCTCGACCCGGCTTAACTTCGAAGAGCCGCGATGGCGGGTCGCCCCCGCACCCGCGGCTTGGCCTGCTGGTTGAGCTGGGCGGTCACGGTGCGGGTGGCGTGGCCAATGTCACACGGATCGGCGAAGGACACCCCGGCCAGGGCGTATCGGCGGAAGATCCGCACTCGCACTGCCAAGGCGGAGTTCGGCAAGCCCCTCGACCCGCCCGCGCCCCTCTCCTACGTCCTCGACACGAGCGGCCCAGCCTGACCGCGTCACCGAGAAATGGAGCCGGAACCGTACGGCGTGTCCGGCTCCACGCAAAACCAAGGGCGGTCGGCCGGCGAGGTCGCCGGCCGACCGCCCTTCGGCGATCTGCTCCGCATGTTCCGAATGCGGAGCGGGGGTGGAGGTGGCGGGAATCGAACCCGCGTCCTTCAACTCCAAGACAGGGCTTCTCCGGGTGCAGCCTGCTGTGCTTTTCTCAGCCCCGGCGATCACGCAGGCAAGACGCCGACGGGCTCAGCCACTGTTAGATTTCCCGCTCGACCCCGTGGCCGGGTCTCGCGGTTGAGCCTCCTAGCGATGCCGGATCCGGGCCGGAGGCGCTCCCGGGCCGGCAGAAGTCACTCGCTGCTTAGGCGGCGAGAGCCAGGTTGCCCTGGCTGACTTCGGAGTGCGTCTTATTGGCACTTATTGGTCGCGGTCACAGGATTAACGAGGTTATGTCCGCAGTCCTCGACCCGCTTCTCCTGACTTGCAAAGCCAAAGTCGAAACCAGTCACCCCCCTGTTGAGTTGTCAACCCGCTCCCCACGAGGAGGGGCGGACCATCCGAAGATACCGGTTACAACACCGTCAGCGCCAACCGGATTCCCTCCGGCCGGATCGACCTTCGGGATGTCTTCGGAGACATCGGTTACAACACCGTCCACACCCGCCCGATTCCCGCCGCGCCCCTCCAGGACGGAGAGACGGCGAAGCCCCGGAGACGCGGCGTGTCGCACGCGCCCCCGGGGCCGACCGGCAGGGTCGAGCCGGTCGTGACGGCAGGGCCTCCCCCGAGACGAAGCCCTGGTCTCATCACGGCGACTGAGTCCGCAACCCCCCGAGCGGTGCTCAGTCACTGGGAAGGACGCACACGGAGCCCCGGATGGTTGCTCGCGGTGACGAACATTCTCCCCTGTTCGCTCTCCCCGCCCCTGTTCCCCGGCTTCTCTCCGGCTTCTCCCCGGACCTGTTCCCCCTGGCCCTCTTCTCTCCGGCCGTGTTCTCCCGGCTCACATCCCGGCGCGCAGGTTCTGGAAGAACCGCCCCGCGACGATCGCCCCCGCCGCGGAGTTCGGGTTCTCCAGGAGCACCGCCACGGCCACGTCCCCCTGCCAGCCGATGAACCAGGACAGCGGCTTGCCGCCGGCGGACGCGGCGGCGGTGATGCCGTGGACCGGGTCCCCCGGCGCCGCCGCCGCGCGGGCGGACCCCGAGGTCACACCGGCGCGCATGAGGGAGCGGAGGGCCTCGGTCGTCTTCTCGTCGAGCTCGATCGGGAGGACCGGCCTGGGCGCCTCGGTCTCGTCGGACGGGTCCTGCGTCGCCGGCTCCTTGACCAGGACCGGCGGATGCCAGGTGCCGGAGGCCATCGCCCCCGCGACCAGCGCCATGGACAGCGGGCTGACCGAGACGTTCTGCCCGGCCAGGGCCCGGGCCGTGGCCGCGTCGTTCTTCAACGGCTGGACCTTCCCGCTGAAGGACTTCAGCGGGAGCGTCCACGGCACACCGATGCCGAACTTCGCGGCGGCGGCCGCCAGCGCGGTGCCGTCCACCCTGCGGGCGAGCGAGGCCAGAGCCGTGACGCACCCGCTGGCGAAGCTGGCCTGGATCGTCGGGGTGCCGCCGGCGGCGCGCCCGACTGCCGGAACCGGATCCCGCCCACGGTCCGCTCGGCGGGGCAGTCGAGTTTCTGCTCCAGGTCCACCTGGGACTTGAGCAGCCCCTCCACGGCCATGACGGAGAACGCGGTCCCCGCGGGGAACTCCCCGGCGAAGGCGTGCTTCTCCTGGTGGTAGTCCTTGGTGCTCCCCACGGCCAGCACCTCGCCGGTCGAGCCCTGGACCGCGACCAGCATCCCCGAGCCGCCCGCGGCCAGCGCGGCGTCCGCGGCGGCCTGGGTCTTGCGGTCGAGCGTGGTGCGCACCGGCGAGGCCGTACGGCCGGGCCGCCACTTGGCCAGCTCGGCGACGGGTTCCAGCGTCTTGAGGTCCACGGTGATGACGCTGGTCTCGGTCGAGCCGGTCAGATGCTCCTGGTAGGCCTTCTGCAGCCCGCTCCTGCCGACGGTGTCCCCGGCGCGCTGCGGGCCGCCGAGCTGCTGCTCGGTCTCCGGCGTGACCGCGGTGACGGTGCCGACGATCTGCGTGGGCGCGTCGGGCGCGACGGACGCCTCGCGCACGGAGAACTTCAGGCCCTCGATGGCCTCCAGCTCCGGGCGGAGCTGGGCGAAGCGGAGCCGGCCGAAGGTGACCAGCGGCAGTTCCTCGCTGGGCGGGGCCGAGCGGATCCGGCTGAGCAGCCGGTCCTGGGGGAATCCGGTCACCTTGGCCAGCCGCTCGCAGAGCCCGGCCGCGTCCCGCAGCCTGGCCGGGGTGACGCTGGCCACGTGCAGGTTGGCGGGCTGCTGCAGCGGATCGCTGTTGCGGTCCACGATCGGCTGGCGGTCCTCGGGATCGATGTCCACCGCGAAGCGCTGGCCTTCGCGCAGCTCGGGGTGGAG
Organism: Planomonospora algeriensis; assembly: GCF_977012225.1. Classification (NCBI taxonomy): domain Bacteria; kingdom Bacillati; phylum Actinomycetota; class Actinomycetes; order Streptosporangiales; family Streptosporangiaceae; genus Planomonospora; species Planomonospora algeriensis. The sequence goes on from NZ_CDRNDK010000088.1 coordinate 13,721, forward strand.
CACCGCGGGCGACCAGCGCACCTTCCACCGGCCGTCCACCAGGCGGAGCGGGAGCCTGCCGTCGTACTCCCACAGAGGGTTGTTCTCCCCCAGGTCCACCTCGGCCTCGAAGGTCGCCTCGGCCGCGTCCCCGGTCCGGCGGACCCCCTTGAGGCCGAAGCGGAACGAGGCCGCGTCGAGCTGGATCCGCACGTCCTCCAGCGCCTGGCGGACCTTCTTCTCGTCGCCGTCGGTACGGCGGGCGGCCATGGCGTAGTCACCGGTCTGCCAGCCGACCAGGAAGTCGCGGACCGCCTCGTGGGCCGACGGCTCCTCGAAGCACCCCGACAGCATGGGGGCCGTCACCGCCAGCGCGAGCGCCGCCGTCACGGCCCTGCGAGCCCTCCCCGTCACGGTCACCGGTTCCGGTGCCTGACCGCGCGGGCCATCTCCCGCTTGGCCTGCTTCTCGGCCAGCGTCTGCCGCTTGTCCCAGTCCTTCTTGCCGCGTGCGAGACCCAGCTCGACCTTGGCCCGGCCGTCCTTGAAGTAGAGGGAGAGCGGCACCAGGGTCAGGCCGCCCTCCTTCGTCTTGGCGACCAGCTTGTCGATCTCCTTGCGGTGCAGCAGCAGCTTGCGGGTGCGCCGCGCCGCGTGGTTGGTCCACGTCCCCATGGTGTACTCCGGGATGTGGATGTTGATCAGCCACGCCTCGCCGTCCTTGACGGTGGCGTATCCGTCGACGAGGGAGGCGCGGCCCAGTCTCAGCGACTTCACTTCGGTGCCCTGCAGCACGAGGCCGGCCTCGTAGGTGTCCTCGATGTGGTAGTCGTGCCGGGCACGCTTGTTCTGGGCGATGACCTTCCGCCCGGTCTCACGTGGCATGCCTGGAGCCTACCGGGATGCCTTACACACGGAGGTAACGGCGGAGCGTGACGAAGGAGGCGAAGACACAGATGAGCACGCCGAAGACCATCGTGACGCTGATCGACGAGGCGACCGTCTCCCAGGAGAGCTGGGCGGTCCCGGACAGGTAGGTCTGCACGCTGTCGAAGAGGAACACCTTGCTGACGATCAGCAGGACCGCCGCGATCACGCCGCCGATCAGGCCCGCGATCACGCCCTCCATCACGAACGGGAGCTGAATGTAGAGGTTCGAGGCGCCCACCAGCCGCATGATGCCCGTCTCACGGCGGCGGTTGTAGGCCGACAGCCGGACGGTGTTGCCGATCAGCAGGGTGGCCGCGAAGACCAGGGTGATCGCGATCGTCAGCGCCGCCCAGCGGAGCTTCTCCAGCAGGCCGAAGAACTTCTCCAGGATCTCCTTCTGGTTGATCACGTTGGAGACCCCGGGGGCGCCCTGCAGCGCCTCGATCACCGTGCCGTAGGTCTCAGGGTCCTTCAGCTTGACCCGGAAGGACTCGGGCATGTCCTCGACCTGGATCGCCTCCATCCACACGGCGCTGCCCGTCTGCTGCGCCTTGAAGTTCTCGTAGGCCTTGGCGGCGTCCTCGAACTCGACGCGCTCCACCTGCGGCATGGCCTCGATCGTCGACTTCAGTGCCGCCCGCTCCTGCTGGTCGACGCCGCTGCTGCCCTTGCAGTTCGGGAACGGACTGTTCTTGGTGCACAGGAAGACCGAGACCTCGACCTTGTCGAACCAGGAGTCCTTCATGGTGGAGATCTGGGAGTTGATCATCAGACCGACGCCCAGCAGCGCCATGCCGATCGCCACGGTCACGATGACCGCGATGGTCATCGTGAGGTTGCGGCGGAGGCCGATCCAGACCTCGGAGAAGATGAAGTTTGCCCGCATGCTCTTCCTGTCGCTGTCGCTTTCCGGGTTCCGGGACGTCCTGGGACTCAGTACGCCTGGCCGTACACGCCACGCGACTGGTCACGGACGATCTTGCCGTCCTCCAGTTCCACCACGCGTTTGCGCATGGAGTCGACGATGGCCGCGTCGTGCGTGGCCATGACGACCGTGGTGCCCGTCCGGTTGATTCGGTCGAGGACCTTCATGATGCCGATGCTCGTCGCCGGGTCGATGTTCCCGGTCGGCTCGTCGGCCAGGAGGATCATCGGCCGGTTGACGAACGCGCGGGCCATCGCGACCCGCTGCTGCTCGCCACCGGACAGCTCGTCGGGCATCCGGTGGGCCTTGCCCTCCAGGCCGACGAGCTCGACGACCTCGGGCACGACCTTGCGGATGAACCGCCGCGGCTTGCCGATGACCTCCAGCGCGAACGCGACGTTCTCGTACACGTTCTTGTTCGGCAGGAGCCGGAAGTCCTGGAAGACGCAGCCGATCCGGCGGCGCAGGTGCGGGACCTTGAAGTTCGACAGCCGGGCAAGATCCTTGCCGGCGACGTGGATCGCCCCGGAGTTGGGGCGCTCCTCCTTCAGGATCAGTCGGAGGAAGGTCGACTTCCCGGACCCCGAGGGGCCGACGAGGAACACGAACTCACCCTTGTCGACGTCGACGCTGACGTGGTCCAACGCGGGGCGGTTCTGGTTCGCGTAGACCTTGGTGACATTATCAAAATGGATCACGGGCGCATCACGGCATGCCAGTCTAGGGGTTAGGACGGTCGCGGTAGTGGCAGAGGTCCACTTTCCGCCTCTCGCCGGCCGGGGGGCGCCGATCTTTACCTTGGTCGACGTTCCGGTTGGCCGGAGCCCAGTCTAGGGGGAAGACCGGCATGGAAGGTCCATAACGGAAACAAAACGATTCGGCGCCCGGTAACGACCGCATAAAGTGGTTCCGACTCCGAAGGGGAGGACCCCATGAGCTGTGACGACCTGGTCTGCGCGCGGTGCGCCCATCCCGTCGCCGAGGGCCGCTGCCCTCTGTGCCGGGCCAACCGCGACCGGATGCACCAGGCGGGCCTGGGCGGGATGACCCCGGCGATGGTCTCGCTGGTGCTGGTCGCACTGTTCTTCCTGACCCTGGCCCTGGAGCATCTGGCCAAGGGCTGACCCGGCCCGCGCGGCCTCCCGGGACCCCGCCTCCGGCCCGCTGAGCGGCCGGAGACCCGGCGGCGACACCGCCGCCGGGGCGTCCCGCACCGGATCCCGGTCTAGGCCTCCGTGCCCGCCTCCTGGCGGCGCAGCCAGCGGATCTCCGACTCGATGAACCCGTCGATGTCCCCGTCGAGCACCGAGCCCGGGTTGCCCGCCTCGGTGCCCGTCCGCAGGTCCTTCACGATCTGGTACGGATGCAGCACGTAGTTGCGGATCTGGGTGCCCCACGAGGTGGTGGACTCGCCCCGGATCTCGTTGAGCGCCGCCGCCTCCTCCTGCCGCTTGCGCTCCAGCAGCTTGGACTGCAGGACGGCCATCGCGGTCGCCTTGTTCTGCAGCTGGGAGCGCTCGTTCTGGCAGGAGACCACGATGCCGGTGGGCAGGTGGGTCAGGCGCACCGCGGAGTCGGTGGTGTTGACGCCCTGCCCGCCGGGGCCCGAGGACCGGTAGACGTCGACCCGCAGGTCGTCCTCGTTGATGTCGATGTGGTCGGTCGTCTCGACGACGGGGACCACGTCCACGCCCGCGAAGGAGGTCTGCCGGCGGCCCTGGTTGTCGAACGGGCTGATCCGGACCAGCCGGTGGGTGCCGTGCTCGCCGCGGAGCGTGCCGTAGGCGTAGGGCGCCTTGACCGTGAAGGTCGTCGACTTGATCCCGGCCTCCTCGGCGTAGGAGGTCTCGTAGACCTCCGTCGGGTAGCCCTTGCGCTCGGCCCAGCGGAGGTACATCCGCTGGAGCATCTGCGCCCAGTCGGCGGCGTCCACGCCGCCCGCCTGGGACTGGATCGTGACGACCGCCTCACGGGCGTCGTACTCGCCCGAGAGCAGGGTGCGGACCTCCAGCGCGCCGATGTCGCTCCTGAGGGACTCCAGCTCGCGACCGGCCTCCTCCAGGGTGTCGGCGTCGTCCTCGGCCGCGGCGAGCTCGTAGAGCACCACCAGGTCCTCCAGGCGCTGCCCCAGGGACTCGATCCTGTTGACCTCGCCCTGCATGTAGGACAGCTTGCTGGTGACCTTCTGGGCCCGGTCCTGGTCGTTCCACAGGTCGGGCGCGGCGGCCTGCTCCTCCAGCTCCTCGATCTGCTTGCGCATCGCGTCGAGGTCCAGCACGTCCTGGATGCTTCTCAGCGTGCCGGTAAGCTCGTTGATCTCTTCTGCCGGATCGATGACTGCCACGTCTGTAAAGGGTACGCGACCACCGCACCCCGTTGTGTACGGCACGAGCCCCTCACGACCGGACAGGCCATAGCATGGGCGCCGCGACGGGGACCATCGGGAGGTTGGCGTGCGGGGACACGGGCGACGAGGGCTGCTCGCGCTGACCGTGGCCGTGGCCGTGGCGTCCGCGGCGGCCTGCTCCGGGTCCGGCGACGCCGCCCCCTCCCCGAGCGCCTCGGCCGCCGGCAC
>NZ_CDRNDK010000089.1:0-18114 GCF_977012225.1 Planomonospora algeriensis
GCCAGGGCCGCCGGGTCGGGCCGCATGGACTGGGCCACCACCTGGGGAGGGAGCAGGACGACGGCGCTGAGGCCGCCGGCCTCGGGACGGCGGAGCTGGACGCGGATGCCGTGGCGCAGTGCCAGGCGGCCGACCACGAACAGGCCCATCCGGCGGGAGACCGACAGGTCCACCGCGGGCGGCTCGGCCAGCCGCCGGTTGGCCTCGGCCAGCTCCTCGTCGCTCATGCCGATGCCGGAGTCGGTGACCGCCAGCACGACGCTGCCCATCTCGTTGCCGTTGCTGGTCACCGTGATCTTGGTGTCCTGCGGCGAGAAGAAGATCGCGTTCTCCACGAGCTCCGCGATCAGGTGGACGATGTCGTTGACGGCCTGGCCGATGATCAGTGTGCCGGCCTCGACCCGGAGGGTCACCCGCTCGTAGTTCTCGACCTCCGAGAGCGAGGCCCGCACGACGTCGCCGAGCGGGACCGGCTCGCTCCACCGGCGGCTCTGCTCCTGGCCCGCGAGGACCAGGAGGTTCTCGGAGTTGCGGCGCATGCGGGTGGCCAGGTGGTCGAGTTTGAAGAGGCTGGCCAGCCGGTCGTCGTCCTGCTCGCCCTGCTCCAGGTCGTCGATGAGGTCGATCTGGCGCTCCACCAGCGACTGGGTGCGCCGGGAGAGGTTGACGAACATCGCGTTGACGTTGGCCCGCAGCCGGGCCTCGTCGCCCGCCAGCCGGATGGCCTCGCGGTGGACCTCGTCGAAGGCCCGCGCCACTTCCCCGATCTCGTCGCGGGAGAGCACGCCGATGGAGGGCACCTCGATGTTCGGGGCCAGGTCTCCGGACTCGCGCAGCACGCGGACGGTCTCGGGCAGCTTGCTGCCGGCCACCTCCAGCGCCTCACTGCGCAGCCGGCGCAGCGGGCGGACCAGCGTGCCCGCGACCCAGGCGGTGATGAGCAGGATCAGCACCAGCAGGACCAGGATCGCGCCACCGGAGATCATGGCGCTGCGCCGCTCGGCGCCCTCCAGCTCCTGGCTGCGCGCGACCACCGCGGCGGCCATCTCACGCTCGACCGTCCGCATGCCGTCCACGATCGCGGAGGAGGAGTCGAACCAGCTGCGGATGCCCACGGTGCCCAGGCTCCGGTTCTCCCGCATGCGGGACATGACCAGGGCGCGGGTGGCGTCGGCCCGGTCGACCTCGGGGCCGCCGACCAGCTCGCGGAAGCGCCGGTTCTGCGCCGCGCTCGCGGTCGCCTGGAAGGCCGCCACCTCGCTCACCTGGCTGCGGTAGGCGCCCAGGAAGTCGGCGGGGTCGTCGAAGTCGAAGCCGCCTTCGAGGCGGGCGACCAGGAGGATGCCCCGCTGCCTGGCCACCTGCTCCTTGGCCCGGGACAGCGCGCCCAGCGCCAGCGAGTCACCGGTCAGGCGCTCGTCGCCGCCGCTGCGGCCGAGGTCGTCGTGGAGGGTGACGAAGTCGGCGATCATCCGCGAGTACATGCCGAGGGCCGCACGCGGGAGCACGCCGCCCTCGGTGATGAGCCGGCGCAGGCCGGGCAGGCCGTGCAGCCAGCGGCGGATCTGGGAGGCCTCGGTCCGGACGCGGGTGGCGTGCTCGCCGCTGATGGCCGCCACCGCCTTCAGCGTCTCGGTGATGCTCCGGTCGACGGCCTCGCGCTGCTCCCTGACCTTGACCAGGCGCGCGGGCCGGCGCTGGTCGGCGATGAACCAGGCGGTGAGGTCGCGTTCGAGGGCCATCTCGTGGGAGAGGACGCCGAGCCGCTCGACGAGCGAGGCGACCTCGGACATCCGCCGGTACTCCGTCGCCGTGGACAGCGCGGTGGTCAGCTGGAGCCCGGTCAGCAGCACGGCCGCCACGGTCGGGAGCAGGATCAGCGCGACCAGACGGGGACGCACGCGCCAGTTCGCGGGCAGGAGGCTGCCGATCACTCCCACCGCCCGGTGGCTCCGGCGGTCTTGTGTCTTCACTGGCCTAGGTAACCCCTCGCCGAGTAGGGAAGCGGCGGAAGCAATTTGAGCACATCCTTTATCGTCACTACGAATGGCGTAACTATCGATAAATCCCTATAAATGGGATATTCGGGCACTTATCGCCCATAGTTTCAGGCAGGCCGGAAGGAATCCCTCGCCTCCGGCGCCTGATGCTTGATCATGAGGTGGCGCGTCACGGAGTACTCCTGGACCGCCTCCTGGCTCATGTCCTTGCCGAAGCCGCTGCCCTTGACCCCGCCGTGCGGCGCCTCCGAGGCGATCGGCAGATGGTCGTTGACCCAGGTCACCCCCACGTCGAGGCGGTGCGAGACGCGCAGCGCCCGGGCGACGTCGGCCGACCAGACCGAGGAGGCCAGGCCGTAGGGGGTGTCGTTGGCCAGCCGCACCGCCTCGTCCTCCCCGTCGAACGGCAGCGCGACCAGCACCGGCCCGAAGAGCTCCCCCTGGACGATCTCACTGTCCTGGCGGGCTCCGGCGATCAGCGTCGGCGGGTAGTGGAAGCCGGGCCCCCCGGCCGGGGCGCCCCCGCAGAGCACCGAGGCGCCCTCGGCCACCGCGCGCTCGACGAAGCCGTGCACCCGGTCCCGGTGTCCGGCGGAGATCAGCGGGCCGATGTCGGTCGCCGGGTCCCAGGGGTCGCCCGGCCTGATCCGCTCCAGCGTCGCACGAAGCGCTTCGACGGCCTCGTCGTAGACCTCACGGGAGATGTAGACGCGGGTGGCGGCGGTGCAGTCCTGGCCGGTGTTGTAGGTCGCGCCCATCGCCACGCCCCGGGCCATCTCGGCCAGGTCCGCGTCGCCGAAGACCAGGGCCGGGGCCTTGCCGCCGAGTTCCAGGTGGACCCGCTTCAGCGAGCCGGCCGCCCCGCGCATGACGGCGCGGCCGGTCTCGGTGGAGCCGGTGACGCTCACCATGTCCACACCCGGGTCGTCCACCAGCGCCCCACCGACCTCGGCGTCGCCGAGGACCACCTGCAGCAGCCCGTCGGGCGCGCCGGCCGCCGCGAACAGCTCGGCCAGGCGCAGCGTGCTGCCCGGCGTCCGCGGCGCGGGCTTGATCACCACCGCGTTGCCCGCGGCGAGCGCGGGCCCGGCCTTCCAGACCGCCATCACCAGGGGGAAGTTCCAGGGCGTGATCGAGGCGACGACGCCGACCGGGCGGCGGACCAGCACCGAGGTGTAGCCGGCGCTGAGCACCCCCGCTCCGGTGCCGTCCAGCGAGCGGGCCGCCCCGGCGAAGAAGCGGAGGTTGTCGACCGCGAAGGGCAGCTCGCCGTCGCGGAAGACCGCCGCGGGCTTGCCCGTCTCGGCGACCTCCAGCCGGGTCAGCTCCTCGGCGTCGGCCTCGACGAGGTCGGCGAAGCGCAGCATCACCCGCGCCCGCTCGGCCGGGGTCGCCGAGCCCCACTCCGCGAAGGCCGCCCGCGCCCGCCGTACGGCCGCCGCCACCTGCTCGACCGGGGTGTCGGCCGTCTCGCGCAGCGGCTCGCCCGTCGCCGGGTTGATCAGAATGCCCATGGAACGTCCCTGGTAGGTGTGGTCGGCCGTCAGGCCCCGGTGCCGGCCCGCTCGATCAGGTCGGCGGCGCGGCGCAGGCCGTCCCGCCGGCGGATCTCCTCGCCGGCGGCGGCCAGCTTCCCGCGCAGGGCGGTGTCGCCCAGCAGCCGCTCCACCGCCCCGGTCAGCTCGGCGTCGGTGAAGCCGTAGGTGGACAGGCGCACGCCGTAGCCGAGCTCGTGGACGCGCTGGGCGTTGTCGTACTGGTCCCAGAACAGGGGCAGCAGGATCATCGGCTTGCCGAAGTGCAGCGCCTCGGTGACGGTGTTGTTGCCGCCGTGCGTGATGACCAGGTCCACCAGCGGCAGGATCTTCGTCTGCGGCAGGAACTCCGCGCCCCACATGTTGCCGGCGAGCTTGATCTCCTCGTGCAGCGGGCCCTTGGAGACGATGTAGCGGTGCGGGGTGGTGGCCAGCACGTCGATCACCCGCTGCATGAGCTCCACGTCGGCCGAGCCGAGCGAGCCGAGCGAGAAGTAGACCAGCGACCCCTCGCCGCCCTTCAGCGCCTCCGGCAGCTCGAACTCCTCGTCGGTCTCGCGGACCGAGGAGTCCAGGCGGTGCCAGCTCGGGCCCAGCGGCCGGGCGTCGGTGTAGTCGGCGATCTCCGGGAAGACGTAGAGGTTCAGGTCGCCGGAGTGGATGAAGTCCAGGTCCGGCAGGGCGGGGGCGCCCTGCTCGACGACCCACTCGTTGAAGGCGGTCCAGATCTCGCGGTGGGTCCGGTCGTACTCGGCGCGGAAGGCGTCCCACTCGGAGCGGTCGTCGGCGGGCAGGCCGGAGAAGACCGGCGCCACGCCCTCGCCGCGGACCTCCAGCGGGTTGCAGGAGACGATGCGGACGAACGGCTTGCCCGCGGTCACCAGCGCCGGGAAGGCGATGACGTTGTCCTCGACGATGACGTCCGGCTTGACCCGCTCGATGATCTCCTTGAGTCGCGGCTCGCAGTACTTCGCGCCGTCGATGAGCGCGTCCCAGATCGGCTTGGTCACCGTCTCCAGCTGCTCGGCGGTGGACTTGCGGTACTCCGGCGCGGTGTCGCGGATGAAGTCCTTCCAGAACTGCCCGGCGTCCTGCTCCTCCTCCGACGGCGGGGCGAGGTCGACCAGGTCCTCCTCGAAGCCGAGCGCCGTCAATTTCCCCTTCCACGAGGCTTCAGCAGCGAAAACGACCCGGTGGCCGCGCTTACGAAGAATGTCGCCGATGCCGATGCAGTTGTTCGTCGGCCCGTAGGCGCTCTCCGGCATGAACAGGATCGTAAGAGCCATCGTGTCCTCCGAGATCAGGGGTCTTGGAATCTGGTGAATACTGGTTTAAATCTTGATCTAGCGGAAATGCCGGACAGCGGTCACTATGGACCCCGGCATAAATCATGGGTGACGAACGGGGAAATATGGCGCGCAAGAGCCGGTCGGACCGACGGGTGGATCTCATCGACGCGGCGCGCCGGGCGATCATCCGGCACGGCACCGACGGCGTCGGCCTCAACCACGTCGCCGAGGAGGCGGGACTGACCTCCGGCGCGGTGCTCTACCACTACCCCAACCTCGGCGAACTGCTGGTGGACGCCCACCACGCCGGGATGGAGCGCTTCTACGAGCTGCGCCTCAAGCGGATCAGCGGCATGCGCGACCCTGCCGAGAAGCTCGTCGTGACCATCCGCTCCGGCCTGCCGCACGGCCCCGACGATCCGGACGTGCGCCTGCTCAACGAGCTCGGCGGCGCCGCCTCGCGCAACCGGATGTACGCCCTGCTGCTCACCACCCTCTACGACCGGCAGGTCTCGATGTACCAGAGCGTCCTGGAGACCGGCAGCGCCCTGGGGACCTTCACGCTGGCCGACGACTCCCTGGTCATCGCGCGCAACCTCGTCGCGCTGGAGGACGCGTACGGTTACCGCATAACGGCCCGCCACCCGGTGATCGGCCCGGAGGAGGCGGCGGACCTGATCCTGGCCTACGCCCGGACGGTCACGGGCAACCCGCTGAAGACGTCTCACTGAGGCACCAGGACCCCGTCCTCGGGCGCCCAGGACAGCGCCACCCGCGTGCCCGGCCGGCCCGGGTGGCGCCCTGGACGGCCGCCAGGACCGGCCGCTCGCAGCCGGGCACGGTGACCGAGACGTGCGAGACGCCGCCGTAGAAGCTCACGTCCGCCACCTCGCCCCGCAGCGTGCCCGCGCCCTCCGCGCTCTCGGGCGCCAGCCGTACCCGCTCCGGCCGTACGGCCAGCAGCGCGGACGTGCCGTCGGGCAGGTCGGAGGAGCCGGGCAGCACGCCGAGGCCGTCGGCGGCCAGGCCGACCGCGCACGCCCGGCCCGGGAAGAGGTTGCCCGCACCGACGAACCCGGCGACGAACGGGGTGCGCGGCCGCTCGTAGAGCGTGACCGGCTCGTCCACCTGCTCCACCCGGCCCGCGTTGAAGACCGCGATCCGGTCGGCCAGCGACATGGCCTCCTCCTGGTCGTGGGTGACCACGACGAAGGTGATGCCGACCTCGTGCTGGAGCCGCTTGAGCTCCAGCTGCATCTCCGCCCGCACCTGCTTGTCCAGCGCGGACAGCGGCTCGTCGAGCAGGAGCAGCCGCGGCCGCTTGACGATCGCGCGGGCCAGCGCGACCCGCTGCCGCTGGCCGCCGGAGAGCTGCTGCGGCCTGCGCCCGGCCGTCTCGGTCAGGCCCACCTTCTCCAGCACCTCGCCGACCCGGGCGCGGACCTCCGCCTTCGGCAGCCGCTCCCGCTCCAGGCCGTAGGCGACGTTCTTGGCCACGGTCATGTGCGGGAAGAGCGCGTAGGACTGGAACATCAGGTTGACCGGGCGGCGGTGCGCGGGCCGGCCCAGCAGGTCGGCCCCGTCGAGGGTGACGGAGCCGGCGTCCGGCGACTCGAACCCGGCCAGGATCCGCAGCAGCGTGGTCTTGCCGCAGCCGCTCGGGCCGAGCAGCGCGAAGAACTCACCCTGGCGGATCTCCAGGGAGACGTCCGACAGCGCCGTGACGTCTCCGAAGCGGCGGCTGACACCGGTGATCTGCAGCATCAGGAAAGGGACTCCGTCAGTCGGGTCATCCGCTGGGCCGCGATCACCACGGTGAAGCTCACCGCGAGCAGCACGGTGGCCAGCGCGTTGATCTCCGGGGTGACCCCGAAGCGGACCATTGAGTAGATGACGATGGGCAGGGTCGGCTCGGTCGGCGCCGAGGTGAAGAACGCGATGACGAACTCGTCGACGGAGAGCGTGAACACCAGCAGCGCGCCCGCGGCGACGCCCGGCGCGAGCTGGGGCAGGGTGATCCGGAAGAAGGTGGTCACCGGGGTCGCGCCCAGGTCGCGCGAGGCCTCCTCCAGCGAGGTGTCGGCGTGGGTGAGCCGGGTGCGGACCACCGCGGCCACGAGCGCCATGCCGAACACCGTGTGCGCCAGCAGCACCGAGTGCAGGCCCAGCGCCATCTTCACCCAGACGTAGAACATCAGCAGGCCGATGCCGGCCACCAGGTCCGGCAGCACGACCGGCAGCACGCCGATCGCGTCCAGCAGCTTCGACCTGCTGTACCGGGCCATGCCCACCGCCAGCAGCGTGCCGAGCACCGTCGACAGGGCCGTGGCCCCGGCGGCCACGATCAGCGTGTTGACCAGGCCCTGGCGGATCTCGGCGTTGCCGGCCAGCTCGCCGTACCACTTGAGGCTGAAGCCGTCGAAGGAGTACGGCGAGCCGCCGGAGTTGAACGACATGGCGACCAGCACCACGATCGGCGCGTACAGGAAGAGGTAGGTCGCCCAGAAGGGCACGTACAGCAGTCGGGGCTTACGCACGGCGGGAGCTCCAGGCCTGTGCCAGCAGCAGGACGAGCAGCACGGCGAGCAGTGCCAGCACCAGCGTGGCGCCGAACGGCCAGTCGCGCGCCTTGAGGAACTGGTCCCTGATCAGGTTGCCGACCATGATCGAGCGCCCGCCGCCGAGCAGTTCGGGGACGATGAAGTTGCCGAAGCTCGGCACGAAGACGAACAGGCAGCCGGTGAGCACACCCGGCATGGTCAGCGGGAGCGTCACCGAGAAGAAGGTGCGCGCCGGCGAGGCGCCGAGATTGGCCGAGGCCTCGCGGAGCTGCGGGTCGAGCCTCTCGATCGCGGCGTAGAGCGGAAGCACCATCAGCGGCAGTTCGGCGTAGACCAGGCCGATGACGATCGCGCCCTGGCCGTAGAGCAGCTCGTACGGGCCCAGGCCGATCTTCTCCAGCGCGCCGTTGAGCAGGCCGGGACCGCTCAGCAGCACGATCCAGGCGTAGACGCGGACCAGGAAGTTCGTCCAGAACGGCAGCACGATCGCGACCAGCGCGACCGTCTTCCACCGGCGGGGCAGCCGGGCGATCAGGTACGCCGTCGGGTACCCGGCGAGCAGGGCGATCACCGTGGCGATCGTGGCCAGCTTCAGCGAACCGAGCACGACGTCGAGGTAGAGCGGGTCCAGCAGCCGGGTGAAGTTCTCCCCCGTCACCTCGTAGACGACGCCGCCGAACCGGCCCCGGCGGAACACCGTGTAGCTGAGCAGCAGCGCCAGCGGGATCAGCAGGAACGCGACCAGGTAGGCGAGGCCGGGCCCGAGGAAGACCAGCCGCCCCAGCGCGCGCGACCGGCGCGACCGCGATGCCGCGGCCGCGCCGGAGACGACGGTGGAACCGGTCACTGCTTCGCCGCGACCTCGGTCGCCAGGCGGGTGAACTTGGCCGAGTCCTCGCCCAGGTCGATGATCGACTCACCCTGGAGCAGGTCCGCCGGGCTCATCTGCAGCGGCGTGTTCTGCGCCTTCAGGTCGGCGTCGACGATGTCCATCGCGGCCTTGTTCGGCACCTTGTACAGGATGTTCGAGGCGGCCCAGCCGTGCACCTTCGGGTCCAGGATGTGGTTGATGAACGCGTGCGCGGCCTCCTTGTTCTTGGAGGACTTCAGGATGACCATCGTGTCCACCCAGAGGTCGCTGCCCTCCTCGGGGACCACGAACTTGATGTTCTTCTCGGAGGTCGGGCACCAGCCGTCCCACGCCTCGACCATGACGGCCTCGCCGCTCTTCAGGCGGTCGCCGAAGGTCGTGTCGTCGTAGGCGAGCAGGTTCGGCTTGGCCGCGAGCAGCTTCTCCTTGACCTTGGCCAGCTCCTCGTCGCTGCGGGTGTTGACCGAGTAGCCGAGCGCCTTGATGGCGGGCAGGGCCAGCCAGCGCTCGGTGGTCATCATGGTGACCTTCTTCTTGGCCTCGGCGGGCGGGTCGAGGATGTCGTTCCAGCTGGACGGCGTCGCCTTCACCAGGTCTTCCCGGTAGCAGATGCCGGTGGTGCCCCAGGTGTAGGGGACGGAGAAGGTGTTGCCCTTGTCGTAGGCCAGCTCCTTGGCCTCGGGGTAGAGGTTGGCCAGGTTCGGGATCAGCTCGGGGTGGAGCGGCTCCAGCAGGCCGGCCTCGTTGAGCGCCTGGGCGTACTGCCCGGAGACGAAGGCCACGTCGATGCCGGTGTCGGCACCCGAGGTGAGCTTCGCCATCGCGATCTCGTTGGTGTCGTGCAGCGTGACCTTCAGGTCGAACTTGAGTTTGCTCTTGATCTCCTGGGGCAGCTCCTTCGGCGTGTAGCCGTCCCAGACGGTCACCGTGAGGCTCTGCTTCGACAGGTCGGCGTTGGGGTCGAGCTGGTCGACGGCGGCGCTGGCTGCGGGGGACGCGGCGGTGTCGGCGGCCTCCCCGCCGCACGCCGAGAGTGCGAGCGCGAGACCGGCGGCCACTGCGGCGGCCGGAAGACGACGGGTGTACCGGGAACGGGACACAGCCGCTACTCCTTCATAATTCAGATGTATGAGGGTGGTTCGGTCGTTTCGGACGTGACAGACCAAAGCAGGAGTGTTGCAGGCAACATCAACTTGAGCAACACTGATCGCGACATCACCACGTGGAAGCTTGATCTGTTTGCTGAACGGACCTTCAATATGGGAGCGGCTCGACACCCTCCCCCGAGCCGGTGACGGCCGGACCGCCGAGCTGCTGTCCGCCCTGGCGTGGCACGTTCCCGCACCGTACGGCGTCACCCGCTTCCACCCGCTGCCCGCCCTGCCCGCCGGAGCGGTTGAACGGGGGTTCGACGTCGACCAGACCAACCATTCGGTGGTCGTCGGCGAGACCGTCGTAGTGAAATGGCTCACACCTCCCGCCCCGCTCCCCCAGCCGGCTCCCGAGATGTTCGCCCACCTGTCGGCGGTCGGTTTCACCGCCACGGCCGCGCCCTACGCGGCGCTCACCCGCGACGGCGAGCTCTTCGCCCTGGTGACGGCCTACCTGCCGGAAGCCCGGGACGGCTGGGAGTGGTGCGTGGACGAGGCCGCCGCGGGCCGTACGGACTTCACCGCCGACCTGGGCGCGCTCGCCGCCGACCTGCACGTCGCCCTGGCCACCCCGTCGGCGGCCTTCCCCGACCCGGTACGGCTCCCGCCCGACGGGCGTGAACGGCCGTTCGCCCACAGCCCGGGGAGCGGAAGTCCCGATCGGCCCGGCGACCCGGGACCGGACGCACGCCCACCGGGCCCGTGGGCCGCCCGTGCCGACGCGGCGCTCCGCGAGGCGCTGGAGCTGACCGACGGCGAGGACGGCGAGTGGCTGGCCGCCCGCGCGGGCCTCATGGCGGAGAGGTTCCAGGTCCTGACCGGCCACGACTCGGGCCCGCTGATCCGCATCCACGGCGACCTGCACGTCGGCCAGATCCTCCGCTGGCCCGGCGGCTACGCCGTGGTCGACTTCGACGGCAACCCGACGGTCTCCGACGCCGACCCCTACCAGCCGGCCGCCCGCGACCTCGCCCAGCTGTCCACCAGCCTGGAGCACGCCGGGCAGATCGCGATCCGGCGCCGGGGCGCCGACCCCGCCGCGACCGCGCGGTGGGCGGTGCGGGCGACCCTCTCCCTGCGGGACGCCTACACCGGTCGCCTGCGCGAACGCGGGCACGCCCACCTGCTCCACGACGGGCTGCTGCACGCGTTCGCGCTCGAACAGGAGTGCCGCGAACTCGTCTACGCCGCCCGCCACCTGCCCCGCTGGCGCTACGCCCCCATGGGCGTCCTGCGCTCCTGGTACCGCTGACCACCCGCCGCACGACAGGCACCGGCCCGGCCTGCCCCGACCCGGCCCTCATCGACCAAGGAGACGACGTGGACCCCGAGCTGTACCTCGCCGACCTGGAGGCCAAGCCCGCCGCCCTGGCCGGCCTGGCCGACGCCCTGGAGGCCGGCGACCCGTTCGGGGCGCTCCCGCCCGAGGGCATCCGGCGGGTCCTCCTCCTCGGCATGGGCAGCTCCCGCTATGCCGCCGGGATGGCCGCGCTCCGCCTGCGCGCCGCCGGGATCGACGCCGCCGCCGAGTACGCCTCGGCCTCGATCTCCTACCCGGCCGACCCGAAGACCCTGGTCGTGGCCGTCTCCGCCACCGGCGGCAGCCGCGAGACCCTGGACGCGGTCGCCCGGCACCGGGGCCGGTCCTTCGTGGCCGCGGTGACCGAGCGGCCCGGCTCGCCGATCACCGAGGGCGCCGACCTGGTCGTGCCGATGCTCGCGGGCGAGGAGCGGGGCGGCGTCGCCTGCCGTACCTTCCAGCACACGCTCGCGCTGCTGCTGGCCCTGAACCACCGCCTCACCGGCGCGGGCCCGGACGTGCCCGCGCTGCTGCGCCGGAGCGCGGAGGCCACGGCCGACCTGCTGGACCGGCGCGGCGAATGGCTGGAGCCCGCCATGGCCCTGCTGGACGGCCCCGCCGGCGTCTACACGATCGCCCCGGCCGAGCGGCTGTCGTCCGCCGAGCAGTCCGCCCTGATGTTCCGCGAGGGCCCCCGCCGGGCCGCCGACGCCTGCGAGACCGGCGACTGGGCGCACGTCGACGTCTACCTCACCAAGACCCTCGACTACCGGGCCGTGCTGTTCCCCGGCTCCCGCTACGACGGGCAGGCCATGGACTGGATCCGCGAACGCGGCTCCACCGTCCTGGCCGTCGGCGGCGACGTCCCCGGCGCCGCCGCCTCCGTCCGCTACCGCCACGACGACGACCCGGACGTGGCCCTGCTGACCGAGACCCTCGTCTGCGAACTCGTCGCCGCCCACTGGTGGCTCCCCTGACCGCACGATTCTGACCGGATCCCCCGCCGTGGCCGGGTCCCTCGCTCCCTGCGGTGGCCGGAGCCGGTGCGCGCGCACTGCGGCAGGCCGGTGGCCGGTGGTGGCTGGCCTCGGTGAGCACTGCGGCGGGCCGGTGGTCCTGCCGGCCGTCTCAGCTGAGCCCTGGTGGAGTCAGGCCTCCGGCCTGGCGGGCGCGCGGGGTGCGGTGCTTTATACGCCGCCAGGACCACCGGCCCGCCTCCGTGCACTGCTGCACCGCCGTGCCAGCGCAGACCGTAGTCGCTCTCTTTCCGGCCGCTCTGTGGTCACTCCGACGCTGAAGCGATCACGCGGGTCCGGCTCAGGGTCTCCCGCCGTCGCCTGCGGCCATACCGTCGGGAAGGAGCTCAGGGTCGTTCCTCCAGGCCGATCCTGGGATTTCTAACGTTACGTGTCGGTATCTTTACACGGTGCTTACCGCCTATATCGACGAGAGCCTCCGTCGACGGCCTCATGACGACAGTGTCTACGCGATGGCCGCCGCGATCATCGACTCCGCCGACCACGGGACCGTCCGCGCAGAACTGGAGTCCCTCCGCCTAGGCAAGAACCCTCGCTTGCACTGGCGGGATGAGCCTCCTGCGCGACAACTCTCCATCACCGGACGGATCACAAAGATGCCGATACAGGGAATCGTCACGGTCTATCTCCACGACAGAGAGACCAAGACCGAACGAGCCCGCCGGAAGTGCCTGGAACGATTGCTCGTCGAACTCGATCAGACCGGAGTCTCGATGGCCTACATCGAGAGTCGCGCCCCCGACAAGGACCATTTGGACCTTCTGCTTCTGATGGGAGCCCGCAAGGCGCGTACCGTATCGAAGAACCTGACGGTCATATGGCAGTCCTCCTACGAGGAGCCGCTCCTGTGGGCCGCCGATGCCGTTGTGGGGGCCACAACGTGGTGGCTGGACGGGCATGCGGCCTGTTTCGATCTTCTGGGCGAGAAGGTCAGCATGATCGGCCTCGACTGAGGGCAGACAGCGCGAAGGCCGGACGCCCGATTCCATCGGGAGGCCCGGCCTCACTTCCAACACCCACCGGGGGCGCGGCACTGTCCAGTGTGCCTCACCAGGCGTGATCAGGCAAGCGCGTTCGGCCATGACTGAAGGTCCAGCGCCTGGCCGCCGATTCCATCGGGAAAGCCGAGGCAGGGCGAACACGTGCTCCACGCCGCCTGCCAGTCCGCTACCTACCCGAAACACACGCTGCGGTGCTCGGCCCTGAGCTCCTTTCCGCCAGGGTGGCTTCAGCTACGGCGGCCACGCCCTGAACGGTCCCGGACGGATCGCTTCAGCGGCGATGAGCACACCGGGCGGCCGGAGAGCGAGACGCTACGGCCCGCATCGGTACGGTGCGGCAGCCGGGCACGGGGGCGGGCCGGTGGTCCTGGCGGCGTATAAAGCACCGGACCCCGCGCGCCCGAGCCCAGGCCGGAGGCCGGAAACCACCAGAGCCCGGCTGCGACGGCCGCCAGGACCACCGGCCCGCCCCCGTGCGCCCGATGACCAGCCACCGCACGGAGTGTCGGCCGGACCGCCGAAGGTCAGAGGCGGCGGAGACCGCCGAGGACGCGTTCGAGGAGGTCGCGGCCGGGGCCGCTCTCCTGGACCTGGGGATGGTAGACCCGGACCAGTCCCTCGGACTCCATGTCGGCGATGAGCACCCGGGCGACGCCCAGGGGGATGCCCAGCAGCGCGGAGATCTCCGCGACCGAGCGGACCTGGCGGCACAGCTCGCTGATCGCGCGGTACTCCCGGGTGAAGGAGAGCCCCAGCCGGCCGGAGGTCGCCGAGGAGACCAGCGCCTCCATCGCGAGCCGGGTGCGGGGAGCGGTCCGGCCGCCGGTGACGGCGTACATGCGCACCAGCGAGCTCTCCTCTTCCTCCTGCGGCGGGCCGTACCCCGCCCCGGAGTCCGGGCCGTACCCTCCGCCGTGCTCCTCGCCGTACGCCGGGCCGTACCCCGGGCCGGACGGGGGCCGGCCGTACTCTCCGCCTCCGCCGTGCTCCTCGCCGTACGCCGGGCCGTATCCCGGCCGGACGGGGGCCCGTAGCCGGGGCCGCGGGGGTCGTTCCAGTAGGGATCGGTCATGGCTCAGCTCTCCCGGTTCGGGAGTTCGTTGCGGGCCCGGCGCACGCCCTGCTGGAAGCTCGCCATCCGGTCGCGCACCCGCTCGGCGGACAGGGGCGCGGCGGGTCGCGCCGGCTGGGCGGGCGGCTGCGACCGGGGCCCGGAGGAGTACGGCGGGCTCTGCGGGCGCAGGCCCGCCGGGGCCTGCGCCGGGGAGGCGGACACAGAGCCGGGGACCAGGTTGGCCTTGGGTGTCCGTTTGGGCAGCCCCGAGGTGGTCAGTCCGCCGTGTGCGGGTTCGCTCACGACCCGCGCCGCCTGCCAGCCGCTGTCGGCCGGGGACGACCAGTCCTGCCCCGGTGCGGCCGGGAGCGGCTCCCCACCGGGTTCTCCGGCGGAGGCGGGCTCCCCGTTCGCGAGTCCGGTCCTGCGCAGGGGTTCGAGGGTGCCCGTGCGGAACCAGCCGGACTCGACCGAGGCGAAGATCGGCAGGTACTCGTCCCCGGCGTCCAGAGGCGAGGTGCCCGTCCCCGGCAGCGGCCCGTCCCCGGCGGCCGGGCTCGAAGCGCCGAGGGGGTCGAGTGGCCCCGGGGACGGCGGGGGGAACCCGCCGGGAAGACCGGTGCGGGGCGGCGAAGGGAACTCACCTGGCGACCCGGGCAACCCGGACGGATCGGACGGACCGGGTGATTCAGACGGACCGGGCGGACCGGTGCGGGCGGGTGGGCTCCACACGTCCGGCCCGGACGGCCGGGTCTGCGGCGGCACCGCCGTCACCCCCGCAGGCAGGGGAGCCGACAGGGCGGACGGTGCCAGGGGGCGGGCCCGGCCCTGGTCCGGTCCCGCGGCGGGGCGCGCCTCGGGGAAGGCCGGGAAGGACGGGAAGGAACGGCTCGCCAGGTCGAACGGGGACGCCTGGGCCGGTGCGGCGGGGGACGCGCCGGGCAGGGCGGCGAGGAGGTCCTCCGGGAGGAGCACCATGGCGGTCAGGCCGGACTCCTGGGGCCGGAGCCGGACCCTGATGCCGTGCTTGAGCGCCAGGCGGCCGACCACGAACAGGCCCATGCGCCGGGCCACCGAGGCGTCGGCCGGCTGCGGGTCGGCCAGACGCCGGTTGACCTCGGCGAGTTCCTCCGCCGTCATGCCGATGCCCTGGTCGGTCACCGAGACCATCACGCCGCCGCCGTCGATCCGGCTGCTGGAGACGACGACCTCGGTCTCGCCCGGCGAGAACGACAGGGCGTTCTCCACCAGTTCGGCGAGCAGGTGCACCACGTCGCTCACCGCGGGCCCGGCGACGGCCACCTCGGACTGGACGCGGGTCACCACCCGGTCGTAGTTCTCCACCTCCGAGAGCGCGGCGCGGACGACGTCCATGACCTCGACCGGGTTGCGCCAGCGGCGCGCCACCTCCTGCCCGGCCAGGACGAGCAGGTTCTCGCTGTTGCGGCGCATGCGGGTGGCCAGGTGGTCGAGCTTGAACAGGTCGGCCAGGCGGCGGTCGTCGCGTTCGCCGCGCTCCAGCCGCTCCACCAGGGTGAGCTGGCGCTCCACCAGCGTCTGGCTCCGGCGGGAGAGGTTGACGAACATCGCGTTGACCGTGTGGCGCAGCTTCGCCTCGTCGCCCGCCAGCCGTACGGCCTCCCGGTGGACCTCGTCGAAGGCCCGGGCCACCTCGCCGATCTCGTCGCGGGACAGGACCCCGATCGGGGCACCTCCACCGCGAGTTCGCCGAGTTCGCCGTCGCGCGACTCCCGCACCCGCTGGACGTACTGCGGCAGCCGTTCGCCGGCGACCTCCAGGGCCTCCCGGCGGAGCCGCCGCAGCGGCCGGACCAGCGAGCGCGCCACCCCGCTGGTGATCAGCAGTACGGCCAGCAGCAGCCCGGCGACCGATCCTGCGGCCAGCAGGGCCCGGTTCCGTTCGGCGTCGCCGAGTTCCCCGCTGCGGGCGACGATCTGCCGGGCGTGCCGATCCTCGACGGCGCGCATCCGGTCGATCGTCGCCGACACCGCCTCGTACCACTGCCCGGCGTCGTCCTTCCGCGCCAGGTCCAGGCCCTGGAGCGGGGCTCCGGAGGCGGCGCGGAGCAGGACCAGCTCCCGCAGGAACCCGGCCCGGTCGGCGCCGCCGCCGTTGACGGTCTCGTCGAAGAAGCGCCGTTCGGCGACTCCGGCCTCGGCGGCGAACGCCCGGCGCTCGCTCTGCTCGGAGGCCAGCGCGCCGAGGAACCGCTCCATCTGCTCCTGTTCGAACCGTCCGGCGACCAGGACCACCGAGAGCAGCCCCCGCTGAAGCGAGAGGCTCTCCTTGGCCCTGGCGAGCGCGTCCAGGGTGAGGGACTGGCCGAACAGCAGGTCGTCGGAGCTGCCCTTGCCCAGCTCGTCGTGGAGGGAGAGCAGGTCGGCGATGACCAGGCTGTAGGCGTCGATCGCGGCGTCGGGCAGCAGCGCCTCCTCCAGCGCCTGCCGTCGCAGCTGCGCCAGGTCGTCCAGGCGGGCCAGCGCGGCCTCGATCTCATCCCCGGTGCGGCCGCCGACCGCCTCCCGCAGCAGGGCCCCGCTCTCGCGCACCCGCACGGCCGCGCCGTCCACGGCGTTCACCTGGTCGCGCACGCCCTGCTCGCCGCGCTTCGGCCGGCCCAGGGCGATGAACCAGGCCGTGCGGTCGCGTTCGGCGGCCAGTTCGTGGGTGAGGGCGCCGATGTGGTCGGAGAGCCTGGCCAGGTCGTTGACGCGCTGGTATTCGGCCGCGGCGCGCACGGAGCCGAAGACCTGCACGCCTCCCAGCAGCACCGCGGCGGCGGTCGGCACCAGGATGAGCGCGATCAGCCTGGAACGCACCCGCCAGTTGCGCAGACGGAATCCGCCGTCCCGGGTCTTCTGTGTACTCACCGACCGCTGCCCTCTCGGTGGACGAACGCGCTGGCCGAATTTGCCATGGTTCTCGGCTATTCGAGCACATCTCAACCAGTCAAGGCCACCGACCATAGCCACACAAATGCTCACTCATGAGACAAGAGAGGCGAGAACCTGGAGCTCCAATTTCACTCCGGACTCTCCATTCGGACACCCGATATCGAAATTAAGTATTTGTCATACCGATATGGCCGTTTGTATCGTTCCAAATCACGGCGTCCGGGATAACACATCAGGAGCGCGAGGATCTCCAGAAGATCACAGCATTGTGATTCCCGATATTTCCGCCATATCGTGACCCCTTGCGCCCCTAGCCTCATCCGCATCCGAGCGGTGAGCTTTGGAGGAGAAAGTGGCCTCACCCGACGGCGCCGCGATCGAGGTTCGTGGCCTGTGGAAGATCTTCGGCCCCCGGGCGGACCGCGTTCTCGGCGGTCCCGACGCCGGTCTGGACCCCGTCGCGCTCCGGGAGAGGACCGGCTGCGTCGCCGCCGTGCGGGACGTCGCCTTCACGGTGCGGCCCGGCGAGGTGTTCGTCGTGATGGGCCTGTCCGGCAGCGGCAAGTCCACCCTGGTGCGCTGCCTCACCCGGCTGGTCGAGCCGACCGCCGGGGAGATCTCCCTCGCCGGCGAGGACGTGCGCGCCGCCTCCCCCGCCCGGCTCCGGGACCTGCGCCGGCACCGGGTCAGCATGGTCTTCCAGCACTTCGGCCTGCTGCCGCACCGCAGGGTCCTCGACAACGTCGCCTACGGTCTGGAGATCCAGGGCGTCCCCCGCGCGAGAAGGTACGAGCGGGCGCGGGAGATGCTCGCCCTGGTCGGTCTGGACGGCTTCGCCGAGACCCTGCCCGACCGGCTCTCCGGCGGTATGCAGCAGCGCGTCGGCCTGGCCCGCGCCCTGGCCACCGGCCCGGAGGTGCTGCTCTTCGACGAACCGTTCAGCGCGCTCGACCCGCTGATCCGCCGCGACATGCAGGCCGAGGTCGTCCGCCTGCACCGCGAGGTCGGCACCACCATGCTGTTCATCACCCACGACCTGGCCGAGGCCCTCAAACTGGGCGAGCGCATCGCCATCATGCGCGCGGGCGCGATCGTCCAGATCGGCACCGCCGAGGAACTGGTCGGCTCCCCCGCCGACGCGTACGTGGCCGACTTCGTCAGGGACGTCCCCCGCGGCGACGTCCTGTCGCTGCGCTGGATCTGCCGCGACCCCGCCGACGGTGAGCGGCCTGGGGAGGCCGCGCTCCCCGCCGGGACGATCATCCGTGACGCGGTGCCCGCCGTACTGGACTCCGACCTGCCGGTCCGCGTCGTCGCCGACGGCCGGCCGATCGGCGTGGTCGACCGCCGCGACGTCCTGTCCGCCCTGGCGGGCGCCCCGGAGCCGCCTCGTGAGCTCC
>NZ_CDRNDK010000090.1:0-18100 GCF_977012225.1 Planomonospora algeriensis
ACCGCCGCGTCCCCGGTGGCGGCCTCCGCCGCGGACCCCGTGGTCCCTCCGCCCGCCTCCCCGCCGGACGCCTCGGGGGCGTCCGAGGACGCCCCCCCGGACTGCCGGGACCTCCGCCCCCGCGCCGCGGCGCCGTACCACGCTGCGGATCGGCGGGCTGTTGCTCGCGGTCGCCCTGGCCGTCGGGATCCCCACCTGGGAGGGCTACAGCTTCTACCGGACCGGCATCCCCGCGCTGCGGTTCCACGTGGTGGAGCCCGGTGGCAGCGGCACGCTCATGCGCGTGGCCTGGCGGGCCGAGGTCGAGCCGGCGGACAGCCTGCCGGGCCTGGGGAAGGCCAAGCCCGGCCGGAAGTGGCTCAAGATCACGGTTTCCAGGACCTCCCTGGACACCGAGGGGGTGATCCGGCGCGGCGACCCCACGATCAAGGCCGTGCACCCCGACGGCCGCAGCTGGCAGGTGCTGATCTCCGACAACGACCTCCCCCTGGAGGTCAAGGAGCACAAGGTCGGCACCGCCTACCGCTACAACGCGGTCAGCGTGGTGCCGCAGGAGGTCGCCGACGAGGTCGAGGTCCACGTCATCCCCAGCACGATCCGCGTCCCGCTGGAGGAGGAGAGCGTGGAGCAGTTGTTCAAGCGCGCCGGCACGGAGAAGACCGAACCCCAGGACCAGGTGCTGCTGTTCAGGCGGTGAGCGCCTGCCCGGCCTCGCGGCTGCGGGTGGCCGCGATGTCGAACGTGGCCGCCAGCAGGCAGACCGTCAGCACGCCGGCGACCAGGTCCACGGCGAACTCCACCGGGCTGCTGAACAGCGCCCAGAAGAAGGGGAAGTCGCTGCCGACCAGCGCCCGCATGCCCCGGTCCGCGTAGTCGGCGCCCACCTGGAGGGCGACGTAGCACAGGCAGAACACGCCGAACAGCGGAGCGCCGCCGCGGACGGCGAGCCGGAAGGCGTTGACCGGCGGGACCCAGCGGTCCCGGAACCCGGTCGTCGCCCCGCTCATGGTCGTGCGAGTCAGGGTGTGCGTCCGCTCCACCCGGTCGGCGACCGTCTCCAGGCGGGTCCCCCGGACGACCGCGCGCGTGTCCTCGGCGAAGGCGCCGTAGACGAGCGCCGCCACGGCCAGCCAGGCGAGCGGCTCGATCAGCGCGTCCACGACGAGCGGCCAGAGGTCGCCGGCGCCCTCCCAGAACCCCTTCCACCACGGGAGGCTCTTCTCCAGGTCCTCGAACCACCCCTTGACCGCGGCCACGGCGGCCCGCTCGTCCAGCCAGTCCGACCGCGACGCGCCGAGGGCGAACAGCGCGGTGAGACCGTAGTAGGTGAAGCCCAGCTCGAAGAAGGCGGTCAGCACGCCGCCGCCCCGCACCCTGCCGTTCATGTGCAGCCAGGCGAACAGCGTCCTGAGGATGTAGGCCGCCACCGCGATCCCGGCGGAGATCCGTACGTCCAGCCCGATGAGGATGGTGCCCGCCTCGCCCTGGATCCCGGCCAGCGACCCCTGGATGTCCTGGTCGATCCGCTTCATGCTGTCCAGGGAGGTGAACTCCTGGGCGTCCTCCCGGTGGAAGCTCCACGCCAGGTAGATCGTGGCGAAGAGCAGCGTGGTCCGGTTGAGCGCGCCGAACAGGCCCTCGTCGGCTCCCTCGTCCTCAGACCTGCGCACCCGGATCTCGCGGAGCGCACCGCGCACCGAGTGCAGCATGCCGACCATGACGACGAGCTCGTTCAGCACGATCAATGTGAAGATCAGCGTCGTGACGACGAGCCGCACCTGCCGGTAGTCGCCGTGCGCCAGCTCGGTGCCCGCCCACATCAGCGCCGCGCGGACCGCCCGCCCGGCGGAGAACCAGAGCACCAGTGAGAGCGCGCAGGCGCCGAAGACCCTGAAGGTGTGCAGGGGCAGCGAGTACGCCGTGAACCGCGCGGGCGCGCGCCTGGCGGCCTGCGGAGCCGAAGCCGGCGGGGCGGGCGGGGACGATGAGGACGCAGCAGACGTTCCGGACACCCGACGAATCGTAGCGATCCACCGCCCCACGCCACAGCCGAACACCGCTCCCACACGGACCCGCCCTGTGCCGAGGCGCCGTTCCCGATACGGATCACGCCTGCTCCCGCGCCCGGGACCTCATCTGGGCCCTCGTCCGGGAAAGCGGAGCCGACGCCGTCCGGAGGCGAGGCGGCCGGCCTCCGGAAAGGCGAAGGACCGGCGCCCCTCACCGAGGAGGGACGCCGGTCCTCTTCACGCGGAGCGGCCTGCGGCCGCACCGCTCAGACGGCCGCGCGGCTCAGACGGCCACGGCCAGCTGGGTGACCTCGCCCAGACGGGCCTGAGCGGGGATGTCCTTGGTGACGCCGCCGCCCGCGATGATGCGGACGGTCCAGTCACCGGGAGCGGCGAAGAAGCGGAAGACGCCCTCCTCGGAGACGACGACCTCGCCGGTGAACTCGCCGGAGTGGTCCAGCAGGCGGGCGTAGGCGGTGCCCGTGCCCGTCACGACGCCCTGGATGACGGCCTGCGTCGACAGGTCGATCCCGGCGGGAAGAGCGACGGTCTGCTCCGGTGCTGCGCAACCCTGGGTGCTCATCGGGCCTCTCCCAACTCGATCGGCACGCCCACGAGCGAGCCGTACTCGGTCCACGATCCGTCGTAGTTCTTGACGTTGGCCTGCTCCAGCAGCTCGTGCAGCACGAACCAGGTGTGCGCCGAGCGCTCGCCGATGCGGCAGTAGGCGATGGTGTCCTTGCTGAAGTCGACGCCGGCGCCCTCGTAGAGGGCCTTCAGCTCCTCGTCGGACTTGAAGGTGCCGTCGTCGTTCGCGGCCTTGGACCACGGGATGCTGCGAGCGGTCGGCACGTGGCCGCCGCGCTGCGCCGCCTCCTGCGGGACGTGCGCCGGGGCGAGCAGCTTGCCGGTGAACTCGTCGGGCGAGCGCACGTCGACCAGGTTGAGCTTGCCGATCGCGGCGAGCACGTCGTCGCGGAAGGCGCGCAGGTTCTTGTCCTGCTCGGAGGCCTTGTACTGGGTGGCCGCGCGCTGCGGCACCTCGGTGACCAGCTCGCGGGAGTCGAGCTCCCACTTCTTGCGGCCGCCGTCGAGGAGCTTGACGTTCTCGTGGCCGTAGAGCTTGAAGTACCAGTAGGCGTAGGCGGCGAACCAGTTGTTGTTGCCGCCGTAGAGCACCACGGTGTCGTCGTTGGCGATGCCCCGGTTGGAGAGCAGCGCCTCGAAGCCCTCGCGGTCCACGAAGTCGCGGCGGACCGGGTCCTGGAGGTCCTGCCTCCAGTCGATCTTCACGGCGCCACGGATGTGGCCCTTGTCGTAGGCGCTGGTGTCCTCGTCGACCTCGACGAGAACGACACCAGGGGTGTCGAGGTTGGCCTCGACCCAGTCGGCGTCCACCAGGGCGGCGGAACGGCTCATTGGGATTCCTCCGGGATTATCTTGCGGCGGGCAGTGGGCGGCGGATGATCAAATGCGTCTCGCAGCCGAGGCGGGAGCCGGAAGCGGCGTTGAGAAAGGCGGCGAACAGGGCCGCGGCGGTGGCGCCGAGGGCCGGTGGCGCGATCTGCGTGCGTGTCCGACCAGGGCCGCCAGGGCGGAGGCGGGTCCGGCCGGTCGCGCGAAGCGCGGTGGCCGGGCGTCCTCCGGTTCCCTGGGAGGGCTCTTCGCAATCCCCTTGGAAACCATCCCGTACGGCGAGGCGCCGACGGTGCCGAGCGCGAGCACCGCGGCCTGGGCCACCGGCGGCCGCACGCCGTCCGTGATGAGGACGGGCGTGAAGGCGACGGCGGTCGCGGTCGTGGTGAAGCGAAGGGCTCTGGGATCAGCGTGCATCGTGCGATGCTCCTGAAGGGTCGTGCAGATCGGTGCGGCCGGAGCCGCTTGGGATCGCCCTCAGGAAACGCGACAGAGCGCGGTGGCGACGCGGCAGAAGTCGACCGCGCGCCGCTTCGTCAGCAGCTCTGTCATGGGGTGCATGGCGATGACATTACCCCGGCGTCCCGCTATCTGTCACATCCCTGTCCAATTCCTGAGACAAGGTGATCCGGAAGGCGATAAGGTGCCCCGCTCACTCACCGATGGCGAGGCCCAGCGCCCCGATGACGTCGGCCTTCCGTGGCTGGCCCGAGGCACGCTTCACCACATACCCCGACCGGTCGAGGATAAGCACGGTGGGGGTGCGCAGGATGTCCAGGGAGCGGACCAGCTCCAGCCGGGACTCGGCGTCGATCTCCACGTACGCCGTACCGGGCACCAGGTCCGCGACCTCGGCGAGGATCCGGCGGGTCGCCCGGCACGGCTGGCAGAAGGCGCTGGAGAACTGCACCAGTGTGGCCCGCTCTCCCAGTTCCGCGCCGAGGTCGCCCGGGGTCACCGGAGTCGTCCGTGGGGGCACGGGTCACCGGGCCCGGACGACGAGCAGCACCCGGCCGCCGACGGTGGCCAGCTCGAACCTGTCGGCGCCGCCCGGCGGGATGGTGACCGAGCCCCGGAAGGGACCCGACTCCTCGTAGGCGGCCCGGTCGACGGTCCAGCTCCCCGCCGTCTCCCGGTTCCCCGCCGCGTCGACCACGTCCAGCCGGAACCGGGTGCCCTCGGCGATCCCGGAGACCACCACCTCGACGGCGGTCGCCCGCTCCCCCGGCACGGCGGTCACCCGGGCCCGGACGGCTCCGCTCCCGCCCTCCCTGACCAGCGGCTCCTGCGGGGCGTCCAGCATGATCTGCGGACCGGGCGACCGGCTGGGCGCGGCCTGCACGGCCGCGTCCGGGGAGGACTCGCGCGCCTTCCGGGAGGCGTCCTCGCGCGGGCGCCCGCCGTGTCCTCGGCGCCCTCCTCGGAGGCGCCCTCCCCGAAGGCCCCGTACTGCGAGGCGGCGGGTGCGGCGGACGGGGCGGAGGCCCCGGAGTCGGGGGCCGAGGCCGCCGACATCTCCGGCGCGCCCGCTCCGCCGCCATCCAGACGGTCCCGCCGATCCCGGCCAGCACGACCGAGGCCGCCACCGCGAGCAGCGTCCGGGCCGTCCGCCGGCGCCGCCGGGTCCGGGCGTCGAGCAGCCGGTCGAGCACCGCGCGCGGCGGGCTGGCGACCTGGACCACGTCCTCCTGGGAGACCCTGCCGAGGAACCCGGCGACCCCGGCCAGCTCCTCCGCCTCCGCCCGGCACTCCTCGCACCCGGCGAGATGCGCCTCCACCGCCGCGTGCTCCTCCGGGTCCAGCGCGCCCAGGGCGCGCACCCCGAGCGACATCCGCACCTCGTCGCAGTTCATCGTCATGGCGCGAGCCCCCGCTCCTCCAGCGCCAGCTTGAGCGCGCGCAGCGCGTAGTACGTGCGCGACTTCACCGTCCCCGCGGGATGCCGAGCGCCTCGGCCGCCTCCTTGACCGACTTCCCCTGGTAGTAGACCTCGGTGAGCACCTCGCGGTGCTCGGGGCGGAGCGCGGCCAGCGCCTCCGCGACCGCCCAGGACTCCACGGCCCGCTCCAGCTCGTCCTCGGCGGGCACCACGGCGAGCGCCTCGTCCCCGGTCTCCGGGGGACGTGCCCGCCGCGCCCGGTGCTGGTCGAAGACGAGGTTGCGGGCCACCGTGAACAGCCACGCGCGGATCGAGCGCCCGCCGAGCGCGTCGGGATGGCGCCAGGCCCGCAGCAGGGTCTCCTGCACGACGTCCTCCGCTCTCCCCGGGTCGCCCGTCAGTCTCAGCACGTAGCCGTACAGCGGCCCGCCGTGTTCGTCGAAGAGCGCTCTGACGAGCTGCTCGTCGGCGGTTCCGGCGTGGCTCACACCCTCACGACGTACGGCGGGCCGGATCGGTTCAGGCACGGCCGCACGCTCCGGTCGGCGGCGGTCCCGGCGCGGCACGGGCCGCTCAATCCTGCAGCGGGACGTCCGCCGCCTCCGCCGTTATCCGCAGCCCTCCGGCCTCGGGCGTCACCTCGGTGAACTTCAGGCCGAAGGGGAGGTTCCCGATCGGGACCTCGTAGCGGATGAACCGCTCGGGGTCGGGCACCGTGATGCCGCCGCCCAGGGTGACCTTCTCGGGGGTGAGCCGCAGGCCCTTGTCCGTCAGCTCGATCTTCATCCTGGCCTTCGCGGGCACCTGCCGTCCGAGGAAAGTGATCTCTCCGCTGACGTCGAGTCCCGAGGCGGAGACGTCGACCTTCATCCCCTTGGGCGCCCGCTGGTTCAGCGTCGCCTCCGGGACCACGACGGTGCCCACCACCCGCTCGGCGCGGACCTTCACCTGGTCGGCGCGGAGCACCAGGTCGGACAGGGGGGCGGTCACGCCGTACAGGACGGCGTCCACGCCGGACAACCGGACGCCCGCCAGGTTCAGCGGGCCGACCTTCACCTCGACCTCGTCGTAGCGCCCGGCGACGGCCTGGGTCAGGAACGGGATGCCGTGGACGGTCACCTCCGGCGGGGCCGCCAGGTCGTAGCGCGCGGTGGCCCGCGTGGCGATCTCCCTCTCCACCCCGGCGACCGCGACCCTGTCCAGGATCGCGAGGAGAACGAGCAGCAGGATCAGAAAAGCGAGCAGCTTGCGCATCCGACTTCCCGTCGTTCGTTTCCGTGTCCGTTCCCGGATCCGGCCAGATTGCCACCGCGGCGCGTTCCCCGGCAATCTCGCACGAAACATGAGCCTGCCTCGGCCCCGTTCCCGTGACGGGACCGCGCCCCGGGCCGTACGCCCGCGGCACGCCCGGACCGCATGTCGGCCTGATCGCGTCCGCCCGGGCCGCGCGGAGACCGGTCGCGTGCCGCCCGGACCGCGCGGAGGCCGGTCGCGTGTCAGCCGCCGGCGAAGGGCGGCAGCACCTCCACCGTCGCACCGTCCGGGAGCGCGATCGTCTCATGCGCCCGGGTGCCCACCGGGTTCCCGTCCACCAGGAAGGACGACCGGCGCGCCACGACGGCCAGCGCCTCCCTGCCGGCTGTGACCTTCGCCACCAGCTCCGCGAGGTCCGCGGCCTCGAAAGGCTCCTCCGCGACGCCCGCCGCGTCCTTCGCCGCCGCCCAGTAGCGGATCCTGCCCCTGGCCATCTGACGACCAACTCCTCCGACGCACATTCGGTCACCGCCCGATTACGGCGAATCCACCGGGGAAACACCTGTTCATCAGGTGGACGTCCGCTGGACGCTCGACCCTTCTCGGATATCCTCGCCTACGGGACCTGGGCGACGTAGCCCCCGGGTCCCTACGTGTTTTCGTACGGCTACCGCCGGCACGACGCGGGAAGGAGGCGATCGTGAGCGAGTCGGCCGAGCGCGCTCCGCACGAGAGCCTGCCAATGAGCCCGGCGAAGGAGTGCATGTGAGCAACCTCCTGCTTCTTACCAATGCCCTGCAGCCGTCGGCCGAGGTGCTTCCGGCCCTCGGCCTGCTGCTGCACTCGGTCCGGGTCGCGCCCGCCGAGGCGTCCGCGCTGATCGACGCGGCGCCCGCCGACGCCGTCCTGGTGGACGCGCGTCGCGAACTGGTCCAGGCCAAGAGCCTGTGCCGGCTGCTGCGGACCACCGGACTGGACTGCCCCCTCCTGGTGATCGTCACCGAGGGCGGCCTGGCCGCGATGACCGCCGAGTGGGGCGCCGACGACGTCATCCTCGACAGCGCCGGGCCCGCCGAGGTCGAGGCCCGCCTCCGGATGGCCGTGGGCCGGATGAACCTGTCCGCCGCCGAGGAGGTCCCGGACGAGATCCGCAACGGCGACCTCTCGATCGACGAGGCCACCTACACCGCCCGGCTCCGCGGCCGGGCGCTGGACCTGACCTTCAAGGAGTTCGAGCTCCTGAAGTACCTCGCGCAGCACCCCGGCCGGGTCTTCACCCGGGCCCAGCTGCTCCAGGAGGTCTGGGGCTACGACTACTTCGGCGGCACCCGGACCGTGGACGTCCACGTCCGGCGGCTGCGCGCCAAGCTCGGCGCCGAGTACGAATCGCTGATCGGAACGGTCCGCAACGTCGGTTACCGGTTCGTCCCCGAGCGCGGCAACGAGGCCTCCGAGGAGCGCGAGCCGGCCCACCACTGAGCCGCCCCCCTGTCCCGTGGGGAGCGCGGCCCACCACCGCGGAGTCCGCAAGGCCCGCGCCGCCCGCCGTACCCGGTCATCGAAGACGGATGCGGGAAGGGGCCCGCCGGATGATCCGGCGGGCCCCTTCCCTCGTTCGTACCGTCCCGCTCCCTACGGCAGGACCGTGATGTGGTTCGGGGCCGGCGGCGCGATCACCGGGTTCGCCGCGAAGTAGGCGGCGAACGCGTCGATGTCGAGCGGGCCGCTCCACACGTCGGTGCCCTCCGTGAAGGCGGCGAAGGCGTCACCGCCGCCGACGAGGAAGTTGTTGGCGGCGACCCGGATCGTCTGGGTGTCCGTCACGGCGACACCGTCGATCTTGATGTCGGAGACCTTCGAGCCCCACGCCGCGCTCGCGCTGTAGGAGTAGGTCAGGTTCGACGACGGCTGCAGGATCTTGGTGAAGGCCTGGTTGTTGGGACCGCCGGGGAACTGCTGCTCCAGGAGCGTCTTGAGCTGGGCGCCGTTGAGGGTGACCACCTGCAGGAGATTGTTGAACGGCTGGACCGTGAAGGCCTCGCCGTAGGTCACCACGCCGTCGCCCTCGCCCGCGGGGGAGCTCGGGTAGGTGAGGCTCGCCCGGACGCCGCCCGGGTTCATCAGCGCGATCTGGGCGTTGCCGCCGGTCTTCGCGGCGGCCAGCTGACCGTCGGCGATGAGGTTGCCCAGCGGGGACTCGCCGGAGGGCGCGGCCGTGTTCACGATGTCCGCGGTGATCTTCCCGATCGGCTTGTTCGCGACCGTGGCGACGCGGTCCTTCCAGGTCTGGACGAACGCGGAGATCTCCGGGTCGGGGGTGACCGTCCGGGTCACGACCTGGTTGTCGGCGACCACGGAGGAGCGGACCACGTCACGGGTGCGGACGTCCACCCGGAAGTCGACCTTGGTGATCACCCGGCCGAACGAGCCGCCCTGGCTGTAGAGGCGCTTGCCGCCCCTGGGGTCGGTGACCGTGCACAGGTACGCCTGGTGGGAGTGGCCGCTGAGGATCATGTCGATCTCGGCGTCCACCTGGGTGGCGATGCGGTTGCCCGCGCCGGGCTGGGCGCTGCACGCGTCGGGCGACTGGCCCGCGGTGACCTGGTCGCCCTCGTGCACCAGCACGACCTGCGCCTTGACGCCGACCAGCTTGAGCAGCCTGGAGGCGACGTTCGCGGCCTTGACCTCGTCGACGAACTCCAGGTCCTTGATGCCCTCGGCGGTGACGATGTTCGGGGTGCTCTGGGTGACCAGGCCGATGAAGCCGATCGGCACGCCGTTCATCCAGCGGATGGAGACGGGCGGCAGCGCCGGGATGCCGTACTGCCGCAGCAGGCTGCGGAGCGAGGAGCTGTTGCGGCCGAGCGCGGCGAGCGCGTCCTTCTCGGCGCCGGTGCCGTTCCGCTTGAGGATCACGTTGGCGCCGATGTAGTCGTACTTGGCGCCCCTCCAGGTGCCGGCGGGCGAGCAGCC
Organism: Planomonospora algeriensis; assembly: GCF_977012225.1. Taxonomy (NCBI): domain Bacteria; kingdom Bacillati; phylum Actinomycetota; class Actinomycetes; order Streptosporangiales; family Streptosporangiaceae; genus Planomonospora; species Planomonospora algeriensis. The sequence continues at coordinate 9,532 of NZ_CDRNDK010000090.1, forward strand.
GTCCACCGGGTGGCAGCCGCCCTTCATGATGCGCCGCAGCTCGGCGTAGCCCTCGTCGAACTCGTGGTTGCCCACGGCCGAGGTGGTGACGCCGACCTTGCCGAGGAACTCGACCGACGGCTCGTCGTGGAAGGCGGCGGAGATGAGGGGGGTGGCGCCGATCAGGTCGCCCTGGGCGACCTTCAGGGTGTTCCTGTCGGTGAGCTGCTTGAGGTGGGTCGCCGCGTAGGCCGCGCCGCCGGCGTCGACCGTGGCGCCGGTCTCGTCGACCATCCGGCCCGAGGACCCGGTCGGGGGCTCCAGGTGGCCGTGGAAGTCGTTGAGGGACAGGAGGCGGACCGGCACCGTCTTGGCGGGCTTGTTGCCCGCCTCGGCCGGTCCCGTCACGAGCACGAGGCCGGCGGAGGCGAGGACGCCGGCCAGGGCCAACCGCTGGAAGGAACGGGACATCATGAAACACGACACTAGAGCCGTTATCTATGCATCGAATGTCCGCAAGGTAACGATTCATCTGGCCGGGAGATGGCGTCTTCTGCCAATCCCCGGCGATCTCGGGGACCCGGAGGGGTTCTAGAGTCCAGGGCATGGACGTGCGTGTGGAACACCGGGAACGACTCGACGAGCGGGAGGTGGCCGCCGTGCTCGCGCTGGTCGGGGCCGCCGCGGAGGCCGACGGGGTCGGCCCCCTCAACGAGCACGCGATGCTGCAGCTGCGCCACGGCGGCGGCGAGCACGCGGAGGCCGCGCTCCTGTACGTCGGAGAGGACCTCGCGGGTTACGCGCACGTGGACCTGTCGGACCCGGCCGAGGGCCCGAGCGCCGAGCTGGTGATCCATCCGGCCTTCCGGCGGCGGGGCCACGGCAGCCTCCTGTTCCGGTGCGTCCAGGACCGGGACCGGAACAGGAAGGCCGTCCGGGTCTGGGCGCACGGCGGCCACCCCGGGGCCGAGGCGCTGGCGAGGTCGCTGGGGCTGGTGAAGGTCAGGTCGCTCTGGCAGATGCGGCGCCCGCTCAACGGCCCGCACGCGGCCCCCCTCCCCGGTTTCACGCTCCCCGACGGCGTACGGCTGCGCGCCTTCGACCCGGCGGCCGACGGCGAGGCCTGGGTGGCGCTGAACGCCCTGGCGTTCGCCCACCACCCGGAGCAGGGCTCCTGGACGCTGGACGATCTGAGCCTGCGCGAGCAGGAGCCGTGGTTCGACCCGGCGGGCTTCTTCCTCGCGGTGCGCGGCGAGCGGCTGGTCGGCTTCCACTGGACGAAGCTGCACGATACCGGCGGCGGTCGGGGCGACGAGCCGATCGGCGAGGTCTACGTGGTCGGGGTGGACCCGGCCGAGCAGGGCGCCGGGCTGGGCCGTTCGCTGACCCTGGCGGGCCTGGAGCACCTGCGCTCGCGCGGCCTGGCCGAGGTGCTGCTCTACGTCGACGAGGACAACGCCTGGGCGGTCCGCCTCTACCGGGGGCTGGGGTTCACCCGGTGGAGCACGGACGTGATGTACCGGAAGTGATCGGTTTCGGGGAAAGGCCCCGGAGAGACTCCGGAGAGGCACTGAGGAGGCTCTGAAGAGGCTCTGAGAACGAGAAGGCGCCGGGTCCCGCCCGGGATGTCCCCGGGCGGGACCCGGCGCCCCGCTCACCGGACGGCTACTCGACCATCCAGTGCAGCGCGTAGTACGACAGCGCGGCCACCAGCGCGGCGGCCGGGATCGTGAGGATCCAGGCGGTCACGATGTTGCCCGCCACACCCCAGCGCACGGCCGACAGGCGCTTGGTCGCGCCCACGCCCATGATGGCGCTGGTGATGGTGTGGGTGGTGGAGATCGGCGCGCCGAAGCCGATCGCCGCGCCGTACAGGACGGTCGAGGCGGCGGCCTCCGCCGCGAACCCCTGCGGGGGGTCCAGGGCGATGATCCGGCGGCCGAGAGTGCGCATGATCCGCCAGCCGCCCGCGTAGGTGCCCAGCGAGATCGCCGTGGCCGCGGCCAGGATGACCCACTGCGGGATCGGGTCGTTCTCCTGGACGTGGCCGCCGACCACGAGAGCCAGGAAGATCACGCCCATGGTCTTCTGCGCGTCCTGCAGGCCGTGGCCGAGGGCCATGGCCGCCGCCGAGAGCGTCTGGGCGTGGCGGAAGCCGCGGTTGGCCCTGCCTGGGTGGGCCCGCCGGAAGGCCCAGAGGATGCCGATCATGATGGCGCCGGCCAGGGTGAAGCCGACCAGCGGGGAGAGGATCATCGGGATGACGACCTTCTCCACCACCCCGTCCCAGTGGATGACGCTGGTCGAGGCGAGCGCCGAACCGATCAGTCCGCCGATCAGCGCGTGGCTGCTGGAGGAGGGCAACCCGAAGTACCAGGTGACCATGTTCCAGGTGATCGCGCCGATCAATCCGGCGCACACGATCACCAGGCCGTGTGACCCCTGGGGGGCGTCGATGATGCCCTTGCCGACGGTCGACGCCACCTGGGTGCCGAGGTGGGCGCCCAGGAAGTTCATCGCCGCGGCCATGAACAGTGCGGCCCTCGGGGTCAGCGCGCGGGTCGAGACCGAGGTCGCGATCGCGTTCGCGGCGTCGTGGAAGCCGTTGGTGTAGTCGAAGATGAGGGCCACGACCACCACCCCGATGACCAGGGCGAGCGAGAGGTCCACTTAGCTTTCCTTGACCGCGATCGACTCGATCGTGTTCGCCACGTGCTCGAAGGCGTCGGCGGCGCCCTCCAGCTGGTCGATGACTTCCTTCATCTTCATGACGGTGAGCGCGTCGTACTCGCCGCTGAAGAGCTTGGCGAGCAGCCGGCGGTAGACCTGGTCGGCCTGGTTCTCCAGGCGGTTGACCTCGATCCAGTACTCGTTCAGGTTGCGCATCGAGCGCAGCCGCGGCATGGCCTCGGCGGTCAGCTCGGCGGCGCGTTCCAGGACCTCGACCTGCCCGACGACCTCCTTGGGAAGGTGGTCGATCTGGTAGAGGACGATGAGGTCCGCGGCGGCCTCCATGAAGTCCATCACGTCGTCCAGGTTGGCCGCGAGACGGTAGATGTCCTCGCGGTCGAAGGGCGTGATGAAGCTCTCGTTGAGGCGGTTCATGATCGCGTGGGTGCGCTCGTCACCCGCGTGCTCACACGCGCGCATCTTCTCGGCCAGGGCCTCCCTGTCCGATCCTTCACTAATGATCTCTACCAGCAGTCGGGACGCTGTGACGAGGTTGTTCGCCGAGTCGGCGAACAAGTCGTAGTAGCTGTCCTCACTAGGTGTGAGACGCAGGCGCACGTCGATCTCCAGATGTGCGGGGATGGTCCGCAGAGAAGAGTAAGGGTTACCAGCAGAAATGCGAACTTCACCCGCTAGAAGCCCACTCTTCCCCCTGTCGCTACCCCCTGCGTGTGCGGCGACACACAGGTTGGACGAGCTTTGGCGGCATCTTTCCGCCGACCGGTTTGCTGGTGTTTGACCATCTTATGGCGAATACTGATCGCACATGGGGGCCCGCGACGTATGGCGAGAGCGCCCGTTTCGTCTGCTCTGGTGGAGTTTGACCACTTCGGTGGCCGCAGACCACGTCTTCCCCATCGCCGTGGTGACCGCGCTCCTCGCTCGCGACCCGGAGGGCTCGGCCGTCGGAGTGGTGCTCGCCGGGCGCCTGGTGGCCCTGGTGGCCTTCGCCGTCTTCGGCGGCGTCTGGGCCGACCGGCTGCCCCGCAAGCTCGTGATGGCGGTCTCCCAGTGCGTCCTGCTGCTGATCGTCGCCCTCACGGCCCTCTGGCCCTCCCCGGCGCCCACCGTACTCGGTGTCGCCGTCTTCCTGGCCGGCGGCACCGAGGCCTTCTTCCGCCCCGCCTTCCAGGCCTGCCTCGCCTCCGTGCTCCCGACCGGCCTGCACCGCACCGGCGTCGGCCTGACCAGCGCGTCCTGGCGGATCGGCGCCGTCACGGGTTCCGTCGTCGGCGCCCTGACGGTCACCGCCCTGGGCCCGCGGGCGGCGCTCTGGTTCGCGGTGGCGGGCTTCGCGGCCAGCGCCCTGCTGCTCCGCCGGGTCCACGAACCCCCCGCCGCCCACGGACTCCGGCTCCCGGTCTCCGCCGAGATCCGCGAAGGCGTCGCCGAGGTCTCCCGCCGCCCCTGGATGGCCGTCGTGATCTCCGTCACAGCACTGCACCAGACCTTCATCGTGGCTCCCGCCCAGGTGCTGCTCCCGGTCAGCACCGCGTCGCCGTACCAGTCCCCGCTGCACGGGATGTACGGCCTCACCCTGGCGGCGCTCTCGCTCGGCGGCCTGATCGGCGCGGTCACCGCCATGCGCCTGTCACCCCGGCGTCCCGGCCTCGTCGCCATGGCCGGGCTCCTGCCGTACGGGCTCGTGCCCCTGGCCCTGATGGAACCGATCGTCCCCGGCTGGGTCTTCGCCTGCTACCTGCTGGCCGGGATCGGACTGGAGATCTCCGCCATCGAGTGGATCATCGGCATGCTTCGCACCGTCCGGCCCGACCGGCAGGCCCGCGTGGCCGCCCTGGAGTGGATGGCGGCGCTGAGCATGAGCCCGTTCGGCCTGGCGCTGGCGGTGCCGCTCTCGGAGTCGCTGGGCCCCGACCTCTTCCTGGCCGCCAGCGCCGCCACCGCCCTCCTGCCGCTCCTCGCCCTGCTCGTCCCGGGACTGCTCCTCTTCGGCGGCGAACCCGGATCCGGCGGAGGCCGGCGCGGTCCCGACGGCGGGTCCCGGCGGGCCGACGGGTCCGCCGGAGGCAGTGGACCCGCTCCGGACCGCGGTTCCGCTCCGGACGGCGCGGCCGGCGTCAGATCCGGGTCCGGTGGAAGTTCAGGTGGGAGCGGCTCGGAGTCGGGCCCCGCTGACCCTGGTAGCGGGAACCGTATTTCTCGGAGCCGTAGGGGTGCATCGCCGGCGAGCTGAGCCGGAACATGCACAGCTGGCCGATCTTCATCCCCGGCCAGAGCTTGATCGGCAGCGTCGCGACGTTGGAGAGCTCCAGCGTCACGTGCCCGCTGAACCCGGGATCGATGAAACCGGCCGTGGAGTGCGTGAGCAGGCCCAGCCTGCCCAGGGAGCTCTTGCCCTCCAGCCGGGAGGCGATGTCGTCCGGCAGCGTGATGACCTCGTAGGTACTGGCCAGGACGAACTCACCCGGGTGCAGGATGAACGGCTCGTCGCCCTCGGGCTCGACCATGCGGGTCAGGTCCGGCTGTTCCGTCGCGGGGTCGATGTGCGGGTAGCGGTGGTTCTCGAAGACCCGGAAGTAGCGGTCCAGGCGCACGTCGACGCTGGACGGCTGGATCATCTCCGGCTGGAAGGGATCGAGCCCGACCCGTCCGGAGTCGATCTCGGCGAGGATGTCACGATCGGAAAGCAGCACGTGACGCAACCTACCAACGCTCGCCCGGTCCGGATAAGCCGAGAAACTCGGGACCGCGGAGGGTCCAGAGTGGCCGGAGTTTCCGCTACAGTGGTTGGCGCGGCACGCCGCTGCGGGTGTAGTTCAATGGCAGAACATCAGCTTCCCAAGCTGACAGCGCGGGTTCGATTCCCGTCACCCGCTCCAATCGCTAAGGCCCAGGTCGGGAACATGATTCCGACCCGGGCCTTGATCTTTCTCGGGACCCTCTCACGCTTCCGTGCCCGTTACGTGCCCGATCCCTCTTGATCTTCGCCTTTCAGGGCCTCCTCGGCGAGCCTGCCCATGCCATCGGCGATCTTCCGGTCCCGCTCGCCCTCGGTGTGCAGATAGATCAACGCGGCCCGGGTGGTCGAGTGCCCCATCCGGTTCATCAGCTCGCGGAGCGTCGCGCCCGACTGCGAGGCGAACGTGTTGCCCGTGTGACGCAGATCATGGAAGTGGACGCCGGAGAGACCGGCCCCCTTGAGCGCCTTGGTCCAGGCCCGGGTGAACGTCGACCGCCGCAGCATGGCGCCCTTAGCCCCCAGGAAGACGAACGCCCCATCGTGGTCATCGGTGTACCGGTCGAGGTGCGCGCGGAGCTCGGAGATCACGATCTCGGGCAGGGCCACCGTGCGTCGGCCCGCCGCGGACTTGGGCGGTCCGATGGTCACCGAGCCGTCCTTGAGTTCGGTGGTGGATCCCATGACCTTGACCGTCCGGGCCTCCAGGTCGAGATGCCTGCGCTGAAGTGCCGCCAGCTCACCCCACCGCAGACTGCCGAAAGTCGCCAGGAGCACCAGCGCCCGGAAACGGGGTTCGATCGCGTCTGCCAGGGCGAAGACCTGCTTGACGGTCAGCGTGGGCCGCTCCGGGGACTCCTCCTTGCCGCCGCTCTTGATCTGGCACGGGTTCTCTTTGATCATCCGATCCTCCACCGCCGTGTTCAGGATCGCCTTGAGCAGGCGGTACGCCTTGGCCACGGTCACCGGTCCGACGCCGGAATCCAAGAGCGTCTTGCGCCACTTGCGGACGTGGGCGGGCTTGATCTCGTTCACGGCCAGGGTGCCGAACGTCGGGACGAGGTGGATCCGGAGAAGCCCCTCGTAGAGCTGGGCCGTCTTGGGCCGCAGGCCGGGCCGTTCGTTCACCCAGTCGGAGCCGTACTCCTTGAAGGCGACCTTCCCGAGGTCCGGGTTCGTCCAGCCCTCGTCGAGGATCTCGACTTCCTTCTTCGTCAGCCACACCTCGGCGTCGCGCTTGGTGGCGAAGGTCTCCGGGGCGGGGCGGTCCACTCCGTCAGGGCCGGGGTAGCGAGCCTGCCAGCGTCCGGAGGGCAGTTGCCGAACACGGCCGAAGCGCCTCTTGGCCGGCCTGCTCCTGGAAGCGCGCCGAGGCTCTTCGTCGGGGGTGCCGAGTGCGGTCCTGACCATTACGCGGTCCTCCTACGTCGTGTGGTGGTGATCGGTTCTACGAGCCCCGCCGCGATGAACGCCTCAAGCGCCGCTTCGGGGATGCGGACGTTGCGCCCGACGTGGACGAAGGTGATCCGCCGCTCTTCGATCAGGCGACGGGGGAAGCGGACGGAGGTGTTGAGCCGTTCGGCCGCCTGCTCGACGGTGAGAAGCCGCCCCCGCGCCGACTCGGGGAGGACCGGCGCCTGACTCTGCGTGCTCTTCCTGCTCATGCCGCCCTCCTCGTTGCCGGAAGATCCGGCCCGGGTGCCTGCTCTTGCAGGGCGAGGAGGGTTGCTCGCCAGCGCTGGCGTTCGGCGACCATGCGCAGCAGCCGCAGGGCGAGCGAGGGGACGTCACCGTCTCCGGCCGGGACGGGCTTCCAGAGGTAGCGGTGCGGGTCGATCGGCTCATCGGCCAGGCCGAGGGCTTGCAGGACCCAGGTGCGCCGGTCGCGCTTGTGTTCGGCCAGGGTCTTGTTCGACCACTTCCGGGAGACCAGGACCCGCCGGCCCGCGTAGCCGAGGTGTTCGGGCTTGTGCGCCTTGCCCCGGCACCGGCCCGGCGTCATGCCCGGCTTGGCGCCCTTCGGCTGCACGCCGTACCGCAGCCAGTTCGGGCAGGTCGGTGAGCACGGTTCGTAGCGCAGGGCCTCGACCAGCCGGGCCGCGTGATCCCGCCGGGCGGCATCGTCGGCATCGAGGCTCTCGCCGAGGGATTTCGTCAGGTACTTGGACAGGTAGCGGATGCACTGGTCGGCGTCCGGGGTCCCGGCGAGCACGCCCTGAACGTCGACCTGGTCACCGAAACGGAGCACGTGCAGGGGTTCGGCTTCATCGTCGGCGTCGAGCCGGTCGAGGGCCTCATTCCAGGTGGGCAGCAGCTCCCCCGTGACGGGGTCGAGGTAGTCGCCGCCCTGGCCGTCGGAGTAGGCACCGCCGTCGGGCAGGTCGGCCCGCGGCGTCCAGACCGGCAGGTGATCCCCCTCGAAGCGAACTTCATCGACCGCCGGCCACCACACCTGGTGATAGGTGGCCGCCGCGATGGCCTTGATCTCCGCGCGGGGCAGGGTGCCGCGCACCGCCATGTGCAGATGCGGCGCGAGCCGCTTCTGAGGCTCCACGGACGCGAAGTACTGCACGTCATAGCCCGCCACCCGGCGCAGGTTCTGCACGAACCGGTCGACCAGCTTTTGGAGAAGTGCAGCGCGTCCCGAGCCGCCCGCCGGTAGTCGTAGCTGGCCGGGTCGACCGGCACGCCCTGTCCGGCCCGGATCCGGCCGTAGGACGGCAGGGTGAGCGTGATGAACATCGACGGCCGGTAGACCTTCCCATCGGTGCCGGAGAAGGTCCGCCCGAGCGTGGTGGGGCTCATGGCCCGCTTGGGCAGGTCCGGAGCATCTTGGCGCCGCCGGGTCGAGCGGGAGCGCCGGGAGGCCGCCCGGCCGGAGAGACTGCCACGCATCCCGGCCGCGTTGATCTCAGCGTCCAGTTCCTGGATCACGTCGTCCCACTCGGCGACCTCCTCGGACGTGCCGTCGCGTTCAGCGGTGTCCCGCTTGGCCTGCACGTCTGCACGGAACTCGATCAGCCATCGCTGCTCCTCGTCCGCCTCGTCCGGGGTGGTCACCGGTTCGGCGTCCAGGTGCCAGCCCTCCCGGCACTGCGCCATGCGCAGGTACTGATGTTGAAAGGCTGAGGTGTGTTGATCAGACCGGCTGGAGGACCAGAC
>NZ_CDRNDK010000091.1:0-18026 GCF_977012225.1 Planomonospora algeriensis
GGGCCGGCGTCGGACCGGGGCGGCGCGGGCGCGGAGCAGGCGGAGGCGGCCAGGACGGCCAGGCATGCCGCGGTGGCCGCCAGGATCTGTCTCATGGGGGAGGTCCGTTCACTCATCCAGCAAGGTCAGGGCCTTGGCCAGGGCGGGATCACGCCCGGCGGCCGCGTCCCCGGCGGTCAGGGGCACGTGGTGGTCGGGCGGCACGCCGACCCGGTCGATCACCTCGCGGTCAGGGCCGAGATGGCGCCTGGTGGGGAAGGTCAGGACGGTGTTGTTGCTCAGCAGGTACGGGTGCGGCGGGCCGGGGACGGACCCGGCGGTCCTGGTGCCGACCAGCCGGCCGGCGCGCAGGTCCTTGACCGCGGAGCTGAAGTGCTCGCACGCCGAGGCGCAGCCGCGGTCGGTGAGCACCACCAGCGGCAGGCCGAGCAGCTCGACGGTGTCGTCGGTCCACCCGGGCTGGCACGTGCCGTCCACGGTGCACTGGTAGGCGGTGGCCTTGTCGTGGACGAACGCGCTCACCAGCCGGATCGCCTCCGCGGGGTGGCCGCCGTCGTTGCCTCGCAGGTCCAGTACGACGCCGGACAGCGCCCGGCCGGTGCGCAGCCTGGAGATCGCCCTGAAGACCCTGTCCGCGGAGTCGGGGGCGAACCCGCGCAGCCGTACGTAGGCGACGTCGTCGTCCAGCAGCTCCGACCGCACCACCTGCAGGTCGGCCGGATCCCGCGGGTAGAGGCCGGGCTTGAGCGTCACGCTCCAGCGGCGGCCGGTGCTCTGCCGCAGCAGCCGCAGCCGCACCGGCCGCGCGTCCGGGTACTCGGGGTAGAGGACGGCGATCGCGGGGCCGGCCCTGTCGTCGATGAAGGGCGCCGATCCGTTGATCGATTCGATGATGTCGCCCGGACGCAGCCCTGCCGCCCGCGCGGCGCCGCCCTGAACGGCGGTGACGAACAGCGGGGGCAGGGTGGCGCCGGGCTCGCCGTGCAGCTCCGGACCGGTGACGTTCACCCGGAGGCCCAGGCCGTAGTCGTCGCCGTCGTAGGAGTCGGGCGGCCGCTCGGTGTCGTGCGCCCAGCGGGCGTGGTTGTCGTCGAGGGCGGCCACGACGGCCTCGAGGGTGACGACGGCCAGCCTGTCGCGGAGGTCGGGAACCTGATCGGTGATCTTCCGGTAGGCCGTCTCGAAGGCGGCCCAGTCGGCTTCGCGGTCACCGGTCAGCGCGGGCGTCGTCGCATCGGGCACCTCGTGCCCGTTGCGGTTGAGCTCCCGCGTCAGGGCGACGAATCCGGCGTGCAGCAGCGAGCGGGCGTCCAGCGTGGCGCCGCTGTAGTAGTTGCCGAGGATGCAGAAGTACGCCTGCTCGATGACGTCGATCGTGGTGGGCGTCTCCGCTCCGAGGCCCCCGAGGGCCGCGCGCATACCGTACCCGCCGCCTCGCCCGCCTCGCTGCGCGGCGGCGTCGGCGCCGTGCAGGCCGCCGCCAGGAGGAGGGCGAGTCCGGCGGCCGCGGTCCTGATCGCGGTCATGCGCCCCTTCTCCGCCGGTCGCCTGGCCGGGGTGCTGTCCCCGTCGGCGGCCTCGACAGGTCCGGTCATGTCAGCCGCCTCCGGATCCACCAGAAGCAGAACCACGTGAGGCCGGCGGTGAGGACGGCGTAGATCCCGGTCTCGATCCACTGGAAGGGCCAGAAGCGGTCGAGGGGGTGGTAGGTCGCCTTCTGCCGGTAGCCGAGCCGGTTGACCTCGACGATGCACGCCTCCGCGCTCGGCGGCCCCCCTGTCGGCGCGCAGGGCCCCGACGTCGTGGAGACCGGAACGGACCGCTCGACCGTCGACGACGGGGCCGGGCCCGGGCCACCCCGGCGCCGGTGGAGAGCGCGCGCCCGGACGGATCGACCAGCTCGCTGGAGAGGACCCAGGCGCCCGCGTGGCCGGGAACGGCCGACGTCCTCAGGAAGATCTGCACGGTTCCTCCTTCGCCTTGGTCTTGGTTGATGCCGAAACCGTCCACGTTCGCCTGGCCGAGCTCGAAGGTCCCCGCGACCGGGGGCATCAGGTGGGGCCGGACCAGTAGCGGCATGGCGAGCTGGACCGCGACGAAGACGGCCAGGGTGAGGGCCATGGCGGGCAGGGTGCGGCGCACCAGCATGCCCATGGCCACGCCGAGGACGAAGGCGAAGGCCGCGTACCCCATCGGGGCGATGCCGCGCGCACCGAACACCACGGGAGCCATCTGCGCCATCTCCGGGACGGCCGATCTGTCCAGGGGTTCGGACCACCAGGTCACCACGAGGCTGCACGCGGCGGCGGCGGCCATGGCCGCCAGGCCGGTGAGCCCGAGCTTGACCGCCAGCCAGCGGCCGCGGGTGACGCTCTGGTTCCACACCAGCAGATGCGTGGCCGCCTCCAGCTCGCGGGTGATCAGCGGCGCGCCCCAGAAGAGCCCGGCCAGCGCCGGCAGGATCAGCACGACCAGGCCGAGGGCGAGGAAGGGGACGTCGTGGTCGCCGAAGAACCGGTCGAAGAAGTCGCCGCAGGTGTTGTCCTGAACGCAGTCGGCGATCCCGGCGGAGTAGTGGGAGGCCAGGTCCGGGCCGGTCAGGGCCAGCACGGCGGTGAGGACGACGAGCAGGGCGGCCACCCCCGCGGCCGAGCCGCGGAACTGGCGCCAGGTCAGCCAGATCATCGCTGCACCTCCAGGACGGCTCGCCGGTTCTCGGCGGGGGGCTTTTCCATGTAGGCCAGGACGAGGTCCTCCAGGCTGAGCCGGCTGACCGTCCAGGCGGGGTCGTGGATCGGGGCGTCGGTGCGGACCACGAACGTGCTCTGCCGGTCGGTGTGACTGGCGGAGACGGCGTGCTGGCCGGCGGGGAGCCGGTCGGGATCGCGGCGCGGGCCGGTGAGCCGGTGGTGGACCTCCAGCAGCCTGTCGACCTCCCCGGCGACCAGCACGCGCGAGTCGACGAGGACGACCAGGTAGTCGCAGACCCGTTCCAGGTCGGAGACCAGGTGGGAGGAGAGCACGACGCTGAGCCGGTGCTCGGCGACGGCCTCCATCAGCCCTTGCAGGAACTCCCGGCGGGCCAGCGGGTCGAGCGAGGCGACCGGCTCGTCCAGGATCAGCAGCTCGGGCCGCTTGGCCAGGCCCAGGGTGAGGGCGAGCTGGGCGCGCTGGCCGCCGGAGAGCCTGCCCGCCCGCTGCGCGGGGTCGAGGCCGAGCCGCGCGATGCGCTCCCGCGCCATGGCGTCGTCCCAGCGCGGGTTGAGCCGCGCCCCCAGCCGGAGGTGATCGGCGACGGTCAGCCCCGCGTAGGCGGGGGTGTCCTGGGCGACGAAGCCGACCTTGGCCAGTTGCCCGGGCGTGCTCCCGGGCCGCCCGCCGAGCACGGTGATGTCCCCGGCCGTCGGCTCCAGCTGGCCGGCGGCCAGTTTCAGCAGCGTGGTCTTGCCGGCCCCGTTGGGGCCCACCAGCCCGACGACGTGCCCGGCCGGGATGTCGATGGTGCAGTCCCTCAGCGCCCATCGCCTGCCGTACCTCCGGCCCAGCCCCCGGGCCCGCAGGACGGCGGCCGCGGGGTCTCCCCCCGGGTCTCCCCCGGGGCCTTCGCCGCCGATGCGCCGTACTCGCCCGGCGCCCTCAATCTGCTCTGTCACGCGATGTCCTCCTGGGAGGCGGTCCGAAAGGTGGTCATGAACAGGGCCTCGATGCTCTCGTCGTCGAGGCCGGCCAGGCGGGCCTTGGCCAGCCAGCGCTGCAGGTCCCGGCGGAGCGGGCCGTGCGCGGCCAGGGAGGCGTCGGTGAGCGTCCTGGTGATGAACGTCCCGATCCCCGGCCGGGCGGAGGCCAGCCCCTCGTGCTCGAGCTCCCGGTAGGCCTTGAGCACCGTGTTGGGGTTGATCGCCAGCCGCGCCACCACGTCCTTGACCGTCGGCAGCTGGTCGCCCTCGCGGAGCAGGCCCAGCCGCAGCGCGTGCCGTACCTGCTGGACCAGCTGCAGGTACGGCGAGACGCCGGACCGGCCGTCGAGATGAAACTCGATCATCTAAACCTCATTTATCTAGGTTCCTAGCACTTTAGGATCCTAGGCGTTAAGAGAGCATAAGAACAGCCCCGCCTCCCGCCCCTGGGTCGGGAGCGGGAGGCGGGGCGCGGAAGGCGGGAGGCGGGAGGCGGGTCAGCGGCCCTTTAGGGGGTGCTGCGCCAGGACGCTGTGGCGGTAGCCGTACCCGGCGTAGATCACGACGCCGATGAGCATCCACGCGATGAACCGGAGCCAGGTCTCCACCGGCAGGTTGAGCATCAGGTAGAGGCAGGACAGCACCGACAGGACCGGCACCAGCGGCACCAGCGGGGTGCGGAAGGAGCGCGGCAGGTCCGGCCGGGTGCGCCGGAGGATCACCACCGCGAGCGAGACCACCACGAACGCGAAGAGCGTGCCGATGTTGACCAACTCGGCGATCGTGGCGAGCGGGACCAGCCCGGCCAGGACCGCCACCACCGCGCCGAGCAGCACGGTGATCCGGTACGGCGTGCCGTACACCGGGTGCACCCGGGCCAGCCCGCGCGGGAGCAGGCCGTCCCGGCACATCGCGAACGTCACCCGCGACTGGCCCAGCATCAGGATCATCACGACGGTGGTCAGGCCCGCGAGCGCGCCGACGCTGATCAGGGTGGCGGCCCAGGTCTGGCCCACGGCCTTGAACGCGTCAGCGAGCGGGGCGGCCTCGCTGAGCTCCCGGTACGGCTGCATGCCGACGACGACCACGGAGACGGCGACGTACAGGGTCGTGCAGACGGCCAGTGAGGCGATGATGCCGATCGGCAGGTCCCGCTGCGGGTCGCGGGTCTCCTCCGCCGCGGTGGCCACCACGTCGAAGCCGATGTAGGCGAAGAACACGATCGCCGCGGCGCTGAAGACCCCCGCGACGCCGAAGGCCACCGGCGTGATCCCGAAGAGCACCTGGATCAGCGGCGCCGACAGGCCCTCGACGGCGGGTGTCGCCTTGGCGGGCGGGATGAACGGCGTGTAGTTGGCGGCTCTGATGAAGAAGAGCCCCGCCACGATGACCAGCAGGATCACCGCGACCTTGATCGCGACGACGACCAGGTTGAGCCGCGACGAGAGCTTGACCCCGACCACCAGCACCGCGGTGAGGGCCAGCACGACGAGGGCCGCGGGCAGGTTGAAGACCGGGTCCTCGCCCGCCAGCGCGGCGGGCAGCCGCAGGCCGAGGGAGTCCAGCAGCGAGGTCAGGTAGCCCGACCAGCCGACGGCGACGACCGCGGCGCCGAGCATCATCTCCAGGATCAGGTCCCAGCCGATGATCCAGGCGGGGAACTCGCCCAGGGTGGCGAAGGAGAAGGTGTACGCCGACCCGGCCACCGGCACGGCGGAGGCGAACTCGGCGTAGCAGAGCGCCGCGAGCCCGCAGACGACGGCGGCGACGACGAACGACAGGGCGACCGCCGGCCCGGCCGTCTCCTTGGCCACCCGGCCGGTGAGCACGAAGATGCCGGTGCCCACGATGACGCCGACCCCGAACACGGTCAGGTCGAGGGCCGACAGTTCCTTCTTCAGCCGGTGCTCGGGCGCCTCGGTGTCCCGGATCGACTGCTCGACGGACTTCACTCGGAAAACGGCCACCGGAGCCTCCCCGTTCCGCGGATCACCTCCGGGTGTTTCCCCGTGATCGGCGGGTCATGCGGGCCGGGGAGGCCGGGTCCGCGCGGGTCAGCGGGCCGGGTGGTTCTCCAGGACCGGGGAGCGCTTCGCGACCGCCTCGGTGATCCCGCGGGCGATGTCCTGGGCGGTCAGGCCGATCTCGGCGAGGATCTTCGCCCGCTTGGCGTGGTCCAGGAAGCGCTGCGGGATGCCGTAGGTGCGGACCGGGACGTCCACGTCGGCGTCGCGGAGCATCCGGGCCACCGCGTCGCCCACGCCGCCGACCCGGCCGTTGTCCTCGACGACCACGACCAGCTTGTGCACCCGGGCGGCGGCCACCAGCGCCTCGTCCAGCGGCTTGACCCAGCGCGGGTCCACCACGGTGGCCGAGATGCCCTGGGCGTCGAGCAGCGCGGCGGCCTCCAGGCACGTCTCGGCCATCGGGCCGACGGAGACGACCAGCACGTCGGGGTCGCCCGCGCGCAGCACGTCCATCCCGCCGATCCTGCCCTCGGCCTCGATCTCGGACCCGACCGGGCCCTTGGGGTAGCGCACCACGGTGGGGCCGTCGTCGATCGCCACCGCCTCGGCGAGCAGCTCGCGCAGGCGCGGCTCGTCGCGTGGGACCGCGACGGACAGCCCCGGGACGACCTGCAGGATCGACAGGTCCCACATGCCGTTGTGGCTGGCGCCGTCATCGCCGGTGACGCCCGCCCGGTCGAGCACGACCGTGACCGGCAGCCGGTGCAGGGCGACGTCCATCAGCAGCTGGTCGAAGGCCCGGTTGAGGAAGGTGGCGTAGACCGCCACGACGGGGTGGAGCCCGCCGAGCGCCAGGCCGGCGGCGCTGGTCAGGGCGTGCTGCTCGGCGATGCCGACGTCGTAGAGGCGGTCGGGGTAGGCCTCGGAGAACGGGATCAGCCCGGTCGGGCCGAGCATCGCGGCGGTGATCGCCACGATGTCCTGGCGCTCGGCGCCGAGCCGTACCATCTCCTGGCCGAAGACGTTGGTCCAGCCGTGCGGCTTGGGCTTCTCCTCGCCGGTCAGCGGGTCGAAGACGCCGGGCGAGTGGAAGCAGTCCTCGCCGTGGTTCTCGGCGGGAGAGTAGCCGAAGCCCTTCTTGGTGAGCACGTGCACGATCACCGGGCGGCGGAAGCCGCGGGCCTTGCGCAGCGCCGCCTCGACGGCCTGCTCGTCGTGGCCGTCGACCAGCCCGATGTACTTCAGGCCGAGGTCCTCGAACATGACCTGGGGGGCCAGGACGTCCTTGATGCCCTTCTTGACGCCGTGCAGCGCGTCGTAGACCGGGGCGCCGACCACGGGCACCTTCGTCAGGTTGTCCTTGACGAACTCCAGCACGTCCTCGTAGCGCTGGGTGGTGCGCAGCGCGGCCAGGTGGTTGGCCAGCCCTCCGATGGTGGGCGAGTAGGAGCGGCCGTTGTCGTTGACCACGATGATCAGCGGCAGGTCCCTGTGGGCGGCGATGTTGTTCAGCGCCTCCCAGGCCATGCCGCCGGTGAGGGCGCCGTCGCCGATCACGGCGACGACCGTGCGGTCGCTCTCGCCGCGCAGCTTGTACGCCTTGGCCAGCCCGTCGGCGTACGACAGGGCGGTGGAGGCGTGGGAGTTCTCGATGACGTCGTGCTCGGACTCGGCCTGGCTCGGGTAGCCCGACAGGCCGTCCTCCTGGCGGAGCGTGCCGAAGCGGTCCGCCCGGCCGGTGAGCATCTTGTGGACGTAGGCCTGGTGGCCGGTGTCCCAGAGGATGCGGTCGCGCGGCGAGTCGAAGACGCGGTGCAGCGCGATGGTCAGCTCGACCACGCCCAGGTTCGGGCCGAGGTGCCCGCCGCTGCGGGCGGTGGAGCTGACGAGCAGGTCCCTGATCTCGGCGGCGAGCACCGGCAGCTCGTCCGCGCCCAGCAACTTGAGGTCCCGTGGTCCCTTGACCGACTCCAGAAGACCGCCCAGCCGTCCGGCGCGCTCGCTCACGGAATCATCCCCTCTGTCCTGACGTAACAGGGCGAGTCTAGTTCGCCTCTAGCGCGCCGCCTGCAAAGACGGGCAATCTACACGTTTTATCCACACTTGCCCTACCCTTTCCCTCACCATGAGCGCTCTCCCCTTCGGGTATCCGTCCTCCCTCGTCACCGCCGCCCTCTCCTTCTCGCTGGCGGCGGGCGCGGGTGCGGGCCAGGCGGGGGCGATCCCGGTGGCCGCGGCCCAGGCGCCCGCGGCCCCCGCCGGCACGGCTCTGACGCAGGGCAGGACCGCGGCGACCGCGAACCCCCTGTACGGCGCCGGCGCGCTGCCCTCCGTGGCCTGCCCGGCGGGACGGATCAAGGCGGGGAGCGCGGCCTCCTACAAGACCTTCATGACGCGCGTCGCCCGCTGCCTCGGGCTCGCCTGGGGCATCCAGTTCGGCAAGGCCGGGCTCGGCTTCACCCCGCCGAAGCTGCGCTTCGCGACCTCGCGGGTGAGCAGTCCCTGCGGGAAGTGGCCCGCGGGCGCGGGCGGCTACTACTGCTCCAGCGACCGCACCATCTACATCGGCCTGACCCGCGCCGTGCTGAAGAACCCCTACGGTCCCAACCACGCGCAGTTCATGGCCCACGAGTACGCCCACCACGTCCAGCAGCTGGCGGGCATCCTGCCCTACTACGGCCGGGCCGTCTGGCAGGCCGGCGCCCCGGCCAGGCTCGCGCTCTCCCGCCGCCTGGAACTGCAGGCCGACTGCCTGGCCTCGGCCTTCCTGCGCGGAGCCGCCGTCGACCTGCAGGTCACGCCGGAGCACTGGGAGGCCATGCTGGAGTGGACCGCCCGCAACGGCCACAAGAGCTGGCCGAAGAACGACCACGGCAGGGGCAGCAGCCAGGCCTACTGGATGGAGCGCGGCTTCGAGCGCGGGACCTCCGGCGCCTGCAACACCTTCACCGCCCCCCGCCGCGTCGTCGACTGAGCGCGCCGCCCGCCTCCGTACGGCTCCGCCGGAGGCCGGTCCGGTCCGCGGGCCCGCCGTCAGGAGCCGGCGCGCGCGAGGACCTCGAGGGGATCGGCGAGGACCTGGGCGAAGGCGAGCTCGGCCGCGCCCACGAGGGTGGCGTCGTCGCCGAGGGCCGTGGTGCGCAGACGCAGCTGCTCCCGCGACGGGGGGAGGGCGTCGAGGTTCAACCGGCTGCGGACCTGCGCGGCGGAGCCGAGGTAGACCTCGCGGAGCATGCCGCCGAAGACGACCATCTCCGGGTTGAAGACGTTGACCAGGTTGGCCACGCCCAGGCCGAGCCAGTCGCCGACCCGGCTCAGCGCCGCCTGGGCGACGATGTCGCCGCGGTCGGCGGCGGAGACCACCGCGCGGACGGCCTCCCTGCCGATCTGGGAGCCGAAGCGCCCGGCCGCCTCCAGCAGCGCCCGCTCCCCCACCTCGGCCTCCAGGCAGCCGCGCGAGCCGCAGCCGCACAGCCGGCCCTCGGGGTTGACGACCATGTGCCCGACCTCGCCGCCGAAGCCCTGATGGCCGCCGAGCAGGGCGCCGCCCGCGATCACGCCGCCGCCGACGCCCACGTCCCCGTGGAGGTAGACGAGGTCGCGGCAGCCGACGCCGACGCCGCGCAGGTGCTCGGCCATCGCCGCGAGGTTGGCGTCGTTGCCGACCGCCACCGGCAGGCCGAGTGCGAGGCGGCGGGCCATCTCCTCACCGAACGGCACGTCCACCGAGCCCATGTTCGGCCCGAATCTGACGACGCCGTCGCTCTGCGCCACCCCGCCGGAGAAGGCCGCGGCCACCCCGACGCAGACGGTGTCCGGCCGCGTCTTGCGGTGCATCTGCCGGGCGAAGGCGGCCAGCGGCCCGACGACCTCCTCCAGCGAGAAGGGACCGCGCCGCCGTACCGTCTCCCGGCGGTCGAGGACCGCCCCGCCCAGGCCGACGCGGGCGGCGACCAGCCGGTCGACCCCGACGTCCAGGGCGAACACGTAGACCCGTGCCGACTCGGGGCGGACCACCAGGGAGGGGCGCCCCGCCCGGCCGGTCTCCCGGGGCAGCTCCTCGCGGACCAGGCCGGCGGCGGTCAGGTCCGCGGTGAGCGCCATGATGGTGCTGCGGTTCAGTCCCATCCTGCTGGTGAGTTCCGCGCGCGAGGTCGGCCCGCTCAGGTGGACATGGCGGAGCAGAGCGCCGAGGTTGTGGCGTCTGATCTCCTCTTGGGAGGGCCGGCCCGCATCGCGTGGTGTTCCTTCGGGGGTCAGGAGCATCGATCACCTTAGACCGGCACCGGTCACCTCATGCCGGTGGCCGCCGCGCGCTTGCGGGAGAACGCGTCCACGCTCGCCGCCAGGAGCAGGACCGAACCGGTGACGATGTACTTCACGCCGGAGCTGTAGCCCATCAGGCCCATGCCGTTCTCGATGACCGCGACCACGGCGCCGCCCAGGATGGCGTCCAGCACCCGGCCCTTGCCGCCGAACAGGCTGGTCCCGCCGATGACGGCCGCGCCCACCGCGTACAGCAGCACGTTGCTGCCGCCGGTGTTGGGGTCGACCGAGCTGGCCCGGGAGGCCGCGATGACGCCGCCGAGCGCCGCCAGGGTGGAGCAGATCATGAACGCGCTGATCTTCATCCGGTCCACGTTGATGCCCGCCCGGCGCGCGGCCTCGGCGCTGCCGCCGACCGCGTACAGGTGCCGCCCGAAGGAGGTGCGGCGCAGCACGAACGTGAGGACCAGCAGGAGCACGATGATGATCGGGACGACGATCGGCACGCCCTTGAGCGAGACGACCGCGGCGTTGCGGCTCCGCTCCAGGTTGAGGAAGTAGACGGCCAGACCGCCGAGGACGGCCAGCGCCCCGACCCGGACCGCGATCAGCGAGACCGGGTCGGCGGTCAGACCGCGCCCGGCCCGCTTGCGCGCGCGCAGCAGCTGCAGTCCCGCGTACGCCGCGACCCCGACCACCAGCAGCGCCCAGCCCAGCACGGGCGGCAGGTAGTTGTTGGAGATCGCCAGGATCGTCTCGTCCCGGATGGAGATGTTGGTGCCGCCCTTGACCAGCAGCAGCACCAGGCCCTGGAAGCCGAGGAAGGCGGCGAGCGTCACCACGAAGGACGGGATGCCGAGCTTGGCGACCAGCGTGCCGATGACGCTGCCGATCACCGCTCCGGTGAGGATGGCCGCGCCCACGGCGACGTACCAGGGCATCCCCTGCTCGGTGAGCAGGATCGCGAGCACCGCGGCGCAGACACCGCTGGCGAAGCCCGCCGACAGGTCGATCTCGCCGAGGAGCAGCACGAAGACCAGGCCCATGGCGATCACGGTGACCGCGGCGCCCTGGGTGAACAGGTTGGCGAAGTTGCCCGAGGTGAGGAACGAGGGCCGCAGGATCGAGAAGACCGCGCAGAGCACGACCAGCCCGAACACGGCGGGCAGCGCGCCCATGTCGCCCCCGCGGACCCGCTCGGCGTAGCCGCGGACGTTGGCGGCGATCGAGGGCCCCTCGACCGGGGCGGGCTTGAGGGTGGTGGTCATGCCGGAACTCCGTTGGTGAGGCCGAGGTCCCCGCTCCGGCCAGAGGTGATCAGTTCGACGACCTGCGCGTGGGTGACGTCGGAGGTCTTCACCTGAGCCGCCATCCGGCCGAGGTAGAGCGCGGCGATCCGGTCGGACACCGCGAACACGTCGTTCATGTTGTGCGAGATGAGCACGACGGCGAGGCCCTGGTCGGCGAGGCGGCGGACCAGCTCCAGCACCTGCGCGGTCTGGGCGACGCCGAGGGCGGCGGTGGGCTCGTCGAGGATGACGACCTTGCTGTTCCAGAGCACCGCCTTGGCGATGGCGACGGTCTGCCGCTGGCCGCCGGAGAGGCTGGAGACGTGCTGCCGGATGGACTTGACGGTCCGGACGAGAGGCTCTCCAGCGTCTTGGCCGCCATCTCCTCCATGGTGTCCTCGTCGAGGATGATGCCGCGCTTGTGCTCGCGGCCGAGGAACATGTTCTGGACGATGTCCAGGTTGTCGCAGAGGGCGAGATCCTGGTAGACGATCTCGATGCCCAGGGCGGCGGCATCGCGCGGAGAGCCGACCTGGACGGGCTTGCCCTCGAAGAGGTACTCGCCGGAGTCGATGGGGTGGATTCCGCCGACGCACTTGACGAGCGTGGACTTGCCGGCGCCGTTGTCGCCGACGAGCGCCGTCACCTCCCCGGGGTAGACGGAGAAGGCGACGTCGTGCAGGACCTGTACGGGACCGAAGCTCTTGTCGATCCCGCGGAGTTCCAGTACGGGGGTCATACGGTGCTCCTCGGATGCGGGGCGCGGCCGGCCGGCCCCTCAGGGGCCGGCCGGCCATGCCCTCGGCGCGTTACTGGATTCCGGCCTCGGTGCACTTGGCGGCGAACTCGCCGGTGCACAGCTCTTCCTTGCTGACGAAGCCGTCGGCCACGACGTCCTTGACGTTCTCGAAGAAGATCGCCTGCGGGTCGAGCAGGACGGCGGGCACGTCGGCGCCGCTCTCGGTGTCCTTGACCGTGCCGGTCGCCGCCGGCTTCTCGCCCTTGGCCAGGCCGATCGCGAGCTCCGCCGCCGCGTCCGCCTCCTTCTTGATCGCCTTGTAGACCGTCATGCACTGGTCGCCGGCGAGGATGTTCTGCAGGCCCTGGACGGTGGCGTCCTGGCCGGTGACCGGGACCTTGCCGTTGAGCTTGTTCTTCTTCAGCACGGTGATCGCGGCGTTGCCGAGACCGTCGTTCGCGGCGAGCACACCCGCGATCTTCGGCTGCTCGGTCAGCATCTGCTCGAAGATCGTGCCGGCCTGGGCGTTGTCCCAGTCCGGAACCGACTGGTCCGGGCCCTTGACGTACTCGCCCGCGTCGTACTTGGGCTTCAGCACGCCGTCGTAGCCGTTCTTGAACAGCGTGGCGTTGTTGTCGGTCGGCGAGCCGTTGAGCTCGGCGACGATCGGCTTGTCGGCCTTCTTGTCGGTCAGGCACTTCACCAGGCCCTCACCCTGCAGGGTGCCGACCTTGGTGTTGTCGAAGCTGACGTAGTAGGACGCGCCGCCGTTCAGGGTCAGGCGGTCGTAGTCGATCGTGGCCACGCCCTGGGCCTTGGCCTTGTCGAGCACGGCCTTGCCGGTGCCGCTGTCCAGGTTGACGATCATCAGCACGGTGGCGCCGTTGGTGATCATCTGGTCGGCGATGGTCTGGAACTGGTTCTTGTCACCCTGGGCGTTCTGGATGTCGTAGGCGACGCCCGCCGCCTTGAACGCCTCCTCCAGGTACTTGCGGTCCGCGGTCTCCCAGCGGGCCGAGGACTTGCTGTCCGGCAGGATGACGCCGACCTTCCCGGCGGCGGCCGGCTGGCTCGCGGCGCCGGAGGGAGCGGTGCTGCTCTGAGCGGTGGTGTCGCCGCCCTCGCCCCCGCAGGCGGTGAGACCGAGGGTCATCGCCGCGGCGGCGGCGGACAGGCTGAGGATCCCCTTGCGCATGGTGCACGGGTCCTTTCTTCGAGAACTTCGAGAGATGGGGGGTCGGGAAGTGCGGCATGCCGAATTCACCGGCGCGGTTCTCCGGGTCGCGGATCACCGTGCCGTTGAATGTTGTTTGCGGCAACGTATTCCGCTGTGGCCTGGAACACCAGACCTTGTCCGGGTAAAGTTTGTTGTGGCCGGTAACAATCCAGAAACGTGGGATTAACCCAGGTTGCTCTGCCGGATCAAGGCCGGTGCGGAGCGCGCGGCGAGAGCGGCGATCCCGGCCCCTGACGCGCGCGGCGAAACCGGGGATCCCGGCCCTGACGCGCCCGCCGGCGTCCGCGGGACGCGGCACGGACGAAACGGACCCGCGGAGCCCCTCCGCCGCGCTCCCGGGAACGACAGAGCCGCCCGGCGGGGTGTGTCCCGCCGGGCGGCTCTGGTCTGGGGTGTCTCCCCCGATGCGGGCGGGGCCTGACGTTCGGGCCCCGCCCCCCTGCCTCAGCTCTTGGCGAGCAGGGAGCGCAGGACGTACTGCATGATGCCGCCGTGGCGGTAGTAGTCGGCCTCTCCCGGCGTGTCGATGCGCACGACCGCCTGGAACTCCTTGCCGTCCGCCCGCACGGTCACCGTGCGCGGCACGCCGCCGGAGTTCAGCTCCTCGACCCCGACGATGTCGAAGGTCTCCCTGCCGGTCAGGCCGAGGGAGTCGGCCGTCTCGCCCTCGGGGAACTGCAGCGGCAGCACGCCCATGCCGATCAGGTTGGAGCGGTGGATGCGCTCGTAGGACTCGGCGATGACGGCGCGGACGCCGAGCAGCGCGGTGCCCTTGGCCGCCCAGTCGCGCGAGGAGCCGGAGCCGTACTCCTTGCCGGCCAGGACGACGAGCGGGATGCCCGCGGCCTGGTAGTTGGCGGAGGCGTCGTAGATGAAGCTCTGCGGGGCGTCGGCCTGGGTGAAGTCACGGGTGTAACCGCCCTCCACCCCGTCCAGCAGCAGGTTCTTCAGCCGGATGTTGGCGAAGGTGCCGCGGATCATCACCTCGTGGTTGCCGCGCCGGGAGCCGTAGGAGTTGAAGTCCTTGACCTCGACGCCGTTGGCCCGCAGGTACTCCGCGGCGGGGGTGCCGGGCTTGATGGAGCCGGCCGGGGAGATGTGGTCGGTGGTGACCGAGTCGCCGAGCTTGGCCAGCACCCGGGCGCCGGAGATGTCGGTGACGGGCTCCGGCTGGGCGGGCATGCCGTCGAAGTAGGGGGCCTTGCGCACGTAGGTCGAGGCCGGGTCCCACTCGAAGGTGTCGCCGGTCGGGATCGGCAGCGACTGCCAGCTCTCGTCGCCCTTGAACACGTCGGCGTAGTCCCGCAGGAACATCTCCTGGTCGATCGAGGAGCCGACGACCTCGGAGACCTCCTCCGGCGACGGCCAGATGTCGGCGAGGAAGACCGGCTCGCCGTCGGCGCCGGTGCCCAGCGGCTCGGCGTTCAGGTCGATGTCCATCGTGCCCGCCAGGGCGTAGGCGACGACCAGCGGCGGCGAGGCCAGGTAGTTCATCTTGACGTCGGGGTTGATCCGGCCCTCGAAGTTGCGGTTGCCGGACAGCACCGCGGTGACCGCGAGGTCGTTCTCCTGGATCGCGGCCGAGATCTCCTCGTCCAGCGGGCCGGAGTTGCCGATGCAGGTGGTGCAGCCGTAGCCGACCAGGTTGAAGCCGATCTTGTCGAGGTACGGCTGCAGCCCGGAGCGCTCGAAGTAGCCGGTGACGACCTGCGAGCCGGGGGCCAGGGAGGTCTTGACCCACGGCTTGCGGGTCAGGCCCTTCTCGACCGCCTTCTTGGCCAGCAGCGCCGCGCCCATCATCACGTAGGGGTTGGAGGTGTTGGTGCAGCTGGTGATGGCCGCGATGGTCACCACGCCGTGGTCGATCTCGAAGCCCGTGCCGTCGGAGAGCGTGACCGGGACCGGCTTGTGCGGGCGCAGGCCGTTCGCGCGGGAGTTGGAGGCCGGGGCGTCGGAGGCCGGGAAGCTCTCCTCACTCGCCTCGTCCACGCCGTCGCCCTCGAAGTCGGTGACGTAGTTGCGCACGTCGCGCCGCCAGGTCTCCTTGGCCGTCGAGAGCGCGATGCGGTCCTGCGGGCGCTTGGGGCCGGCGATGGACGGCACGACGGTGGCCAGGTCCAGCTCGATGTACTCGGAGAAGACCGGCTCGGGCGCCGACGGGTCGAGCCAGAGGCCCTGGGTCTTGGCGTAGGCCTCGACCAGCGCGACCTGCTCCTCGGAGCGGCCGGTGAGCCTCAGGTAGTTGACCGTCTCGCCATCGATCGGGAAGATCGCGCAGGTCGAGCCGAACTCGGGGCTCATGTTGCCGATGGTGGCGCGGTTGGCCAGCGGCACGCTGGAGACGCCCTCACCGTAGAACTCGACGAACTTGCCGACGACGCCGTGCTTGCGCAGCATCTCGGTGATGGTGAGCACCAGGTCGGTGGCGGTGGCGCCGGCCGGGAGCTTGCCGGTCAGCTTGAAGCCGACCACGCGCGGGATCAGCATGGAGATCGGCTGGCCGAGCATGGCGGCCTCGGCCTCGATGCCGCCGACGCCCCAGCCCAGGACGCCGATGCCGTTCTCCATCGTGGTGTGGGAGTCGGTGCCGACGCAGGTGTCCGGGTATGCAGCGAGAACTGCCTTGCCGTCCTTTTCGACGCTGCGCGTCATCACGACGCGGGCCAGGTGCTCGATGTTGACCTGGTGCACGATGCCGGTGCCGGGCGGGACGACCTTGAACTCGTCGAACGCCGTCTGGCCCCAGCGCAGGAACTGGTAGCGCTCGCGGTTGCGCTCGTACTCCCGCTCGACGTTGCGCCGGAAGGAGTCGGGCCCGCCGAAGAAGTCGACGATGACCGAGTGGTCGATGACCATCTCGGCCGGGGCCAGCGGGTTGATCCGGGCCGGGTCGCCGCCGAGGTCGCGGACGGCCTCGCGCATGGTCGCCAGGTCCACGACGCAGGGCACGCCGGTGAAGTCCTGCATGATCACACGGGCCGGGGTGAACTGGATCTCCACGCTCGGGGCGGCGGACGGGTCCCACTGGCCCAGCGCACGGATGTGGTCGGCCGTGATGTTGGCGCCGTCCTCGGTGCGGAGCAGGTTCTCCATCAGGATCTTCAGGCTGTACGGGAGGCGCGCCGACCCCTCGACGGCGTCCAGCCGGTAGATCTCGTATGCCGCGTCACCGACGCGGAGCGTGTCACGGCTGCCGAAGCTGTTCGCGGACACGATTCGCCTCCCTCATCACCAGGTCGTCTGGGTCCTCTGGCGCCCCGTAGCTGAAAGGCGCAATTGAATCCTGCCGCACCGCGCGAGTGCCCCTGCCGGTTAGGTATGCCTAACCCGCATGTCACCGATGGGTTGCAGCGGATGTCTCGACATCAAGATATCGCCTGAGATATCTCGACATCAAGTTACTAGCCAGTATGGTCACACCAGCAGGAAGCGCCAGTAGACGAGTCCCAGGACGACGACGGAGAGCACGGGGGCGAGGAACTTCTGCTCGAAGGCGCGGCCCGTCTTGATGCCGATCTTCCATGGCAGCAGCCAGCGCTGCTTCATCGGCCACAGCACCGGGCAGCCCTTCTCGGTGCAGCAGTCCCCCACCACGTGCACCAGGCAGCCGACCGCGACCGCCACCCCGAGCCAGGCGTATCCCACGCCGTCCGAGCGGAACACCAGGAACAGCCCGGCCGTCAGCGCGACGTTCACCATCGCCGAGGCGACCTTCTTGCCCGGCACCCCGATCCCGATGGCGCGCAGCGCCAGGCCGATCAGGAGCACGACCAGCACGTCGCGGCCGATCGGATGGGTATTGGCCAGGTAGTGGGCGCCGAATCCGGCCGCGGCCGCGAACAGCAGCGAGTGGGTGGCGTTGCGGTGCCCGCCGGCCAGCCAGTTGACCCCCTTGCTCAGTGCCCAGGTGACCGGGCCAAAGGTCTGCGCGATCGTCGCGCTGGGATGGTCCAGGTCCGGCAGCATCGCGGCTCCGGCGCAGATCAGCGCCCCCGCGATGAACTCGGCCGGGGTCAGCGCGTTCACCATGACGCCGGTCTCGACGAACCGGGAGGATTCGGTGAGCAGCGGCAGCGCGGCCAGTGGCGGCGCGATGCCCAGCCAGGCGATCGCCCCCGTCAGCGCGTGCGTGTGCCCCATCATCGCTTGACCACCACCATCAAGATCACACCTGGTGAGCGTACGGCATGGCCGCCCGGAACGGCGGACCGATCCATTGTCACCGGAGAGATCGCACCGGGGAAGCCGCCCGGGAGCGGCGCAGGAGAGGCCCGGGAGAGGCCCGGGAGAGGCCCGGGAGAGGCCCGGGAGAGGCGCGGAACGCGGCGGCGGAGGCGCACGGAGGTGCGGAAACGGCAGACGGGACCGTTCCGCACCGAAAGCACCCCCCAGCCCTTCCGGCACGGAACGAATCCCGTCTATGTCATTTGTAACGCCTAGGTCTCGGTGCTTGTTCCGAAATCCGGCGAGAATCTCGTGATCTATCTCACTTTTTCGCTGAGTGGCCGCGCGCTCGCTCCAGGTGACCGGTCCTCGCACGGTGATCCACGGGGATTCGGGGTTGTCGTAAGAATGTTCTCGATATATCTTTGAAGAGTCTAGAGCGATCAAAAGACGGTCGCCTGAAGAGGAGGACGACATGACGTCCGCACACGCGATGGGCGGGTGGCCGGGGGCCGATCCCCGGGAGATCCGCCGCGAGATGAAGCGCGCCGCCCGGGAGGCCTGGCGCGCCATGGCCGAGAGCCGGCACGAGTCCGGACCACGGCGCGGCCACCACGGTCCGTCCGGTCCCCACGAGGGCGGGCCGCACGAGCACCGGCACCGCGGCCACCGGGGCGGCGGCCGCGG
>NZ_CDRNDK010000092.1:0-17935 GCF_977012225.1 Planomonospora algeriensis
TCCGCCGGCGAGGACCAGGCGGATCCGGCCGCCTGCGCGGGGGCCGCGGGCACCGGGGACTGCAGCGCGGCCGTCTCCTGCAGATCCACGCCGGGACCGGACGGGGAGTCCGCCGCGGGAGCGGCCGGCTCCACCTTTCTGAACCAGTCGGACTCCACCGCCGCGAAGATCGGCAGGAACTCCTCCCGCTCCTCCTCCAGCGCGGAGGGCTCGCGCACCACCGGCAGGGGGCCCGTGCTGTCCGCCTCGGTGTCGAACGTGCGGCGCGCCTGCGCTCCCGGCCCCGGCCGCGCCTCCTGGCGCGGGTCCGGCCACACGCCGGTGTCCCCGCGCATGGGCGCGC
The DNA here is from genome assembly GCF_977012225.1 of Planomonospora algeriensis. Lineage (NCBI taxonomy): Bacteria > Bacillati > Actinomycetota > Actinomycetes > Streptosporangiales > Streptosporangiaceae > Planomonospora > Planomonospora algeriensis. The sequence continues at coordinate 344 of NZ_CDRNDK010000092.1, forward strand.
TCGGCCAGGATCCCGGGTTCTCCCGGGAGATCTCCGGCCAGGCGGGACCGGCTCCCGGCGCGGGCACGTGTCCGGGCCAGGGGGTGTCTACCGGCGCGCGGCCGAGGTGGCCCTCCGGCGCCGAGGAGCGCCCGTCCCCGCCGAAGGAGGAGAAGGAGGACCGCCCCGCGTCGAACGAGGACTGCGAGGCGTCGAAGGACGAGCGCGGGTCCGCCGCGAACGAGGACTGCGAGGCGTCGAAGGAGTTGAAGCGCGATCCCGCGTCGAAGGAGTTGAAGGCCTGCTGGGCCGCCTCGAAGGAGGCGAACGCGGGCCGGGAGGCGTCCAGCGAGACCGGGCTGGCCATCACGGGAGGCCGTTCCACGGCGGGCGCCGAGGGCGTCTGCGCGCCCCAGTCGCCGCCGTGTGCCGCGGGCTGCGCTCCCGGCACCTGCCCGGTGGGGGCGAGCAGGTTCTCCGGCAGGAGCACCATCGCGGTCAGGCCGCCGCTGTCCTGCTGGCGGAGCTGCACCCGGATGCCGTGGCGCAGGGCCAGGCGGCCGACCACGAACAGGCCCATCCGCCGGGAGACCGAGACGTCCACCACGGGCGGGTGGGCCAGCCGGTGGTTCGCCTGCGCCAGCTCCTCGGCGGTCATGCCGATGCCGAGATCGGTGACGGAGACCATCACGCCGCCGCCGTCGATCCGGTTGCTCGACACGATGACCTTCGTCTCCCTAGGGGAGAAGGAGATCGCGTTCTCAACGAGCTCGGCGACCAGGTGGACGACGTCGTTGACGGACGTGCCCGCCACGGAGACCCCGCCGGACAGCCGCAGGTCCACCCGCTCGTAGTTCTCGACCTCCGACAGCGAGGCGCGGACCACGTCGATCAGCGGGACCGGCTGGCTCCACCGGCGCGCGGGTTCCTGCCCGGCGAGGACCAGGAGGTTCTCGCTGTTGCGGCGCATGCGGGTGGCCAGGTGGTCCAGCCGGAACAGGCTGCCCAGGCGGCCCTCGTCCTGCTCGCCGTGCTCCAGGCTCTCGATGAGCGCCAGCTGGCGCTCGACCAGGGTCTGGCTGCGCCGGGAGAGGTTGACGAACATGGCGTTGACGTTGCTGCGCAGCGTCGCCTCCTCGCCCGCCAGCCGTACGGCCTCGCGGTGGACCTCGTCGAAGGCGCGCGCGACCTCGCCGATCTCGTCGGCCGAGACCACGCCGATCGGCTGGACCTCCACGGAGGTGACCTCGCCCCGCTCGCGCATGCCCTGCACGGTCTCCGGCAGGCGCTCCCCCGCGATGGACAGCGCCTCGGTGCGCAGCCTGCGCAGCGGCTTGACCAGGGAGCGGGCCACGATCACGGTGACGATCAGGACCATGAGGAGCAGCAGCGCGGTGAGACCCGCGGTGATCAGCGCGCCGCGCTGCTCGGTCTCCTGGAGGGCGCGGCTCTGCGCGATGACGGTGTCGGCGATCCGCTTCTCGACCTCGCGCATGCGGTCGACCGTGTCGGAGGCGGCGTCGAACCAGCTCGCCTGGTCCCCGGCCCCGGACCGGGACACGTCGACGCGCAGGAGCGGGGCCTGCTCGTTCGCCAGGACCAGGGCGCGCAGCCGCATCGACTCCGCGCGGTCCTTCTTCTGGCTGCTGACGGTGTCGTCGAACAGCTGCCGCTGCGCGACCGTCGCCTCGGACTGGAAGGCCACGAGCTCGCTGTCCCGCTCGGCCCGGGCGGCGATGAAGGCGTCCAGGCCCTCGGAGGTGAATCTCCGCTCGGCGAGGGCCACGGCGAGGATCGCCCGTTCCGCGGAGGCCCGCTCCTTGGCCCGGGCCAGCGCGCCGAACGCGTTCGCGCTGGCGGCCAGCCCCTGGTCCGTGACGCCCTGGACGATCTCGTCGTGCAGGGCCAGCAGGCTGTCCAGCGTCCGCGAGTACATGGCGATCGTGGGCTGGGCGGGGAGCTGAGTCTTCAGCGCGGTCTCGCGCATGCTCTTGAGCTCGTCGATCCGGTTGCGGATCTGTGCGAGCTCGGCTCTGCCGCGGTCACCGAAGTCGTCGGCCTGTCCGCCGCCGAGGATGAGGTCGACGCGGTCGCCGACGTCATCGGCCGCCCGGTCGACGGCGGCGTACTGCTCCTCCAGCTTCGCCCGGGCGGCGCTCCCGCGGCCTGGGCCACGAAGCGGGCGGACAGGTCGCGTTCCTCCTCCAGCTCGTGCGCCAGCTCGCTGATCTCGGCGGTCAGCTCGGCGCCGCCGCGTACGCGCTCGTACTCGGCGGCGCTGCTGAGCGAGGTGACCGTCCGCAGGCCGCCCAGGACGATCGCCGCCATGGTCGGGATGGCGATGAGCGCGATCAGCCGCGACCGCACCCGCCAGTTGCGGAGGGCCAGCTTCCTGCCTCTCCTCGCGGTGCCGCCTGCCTCGGTGCCGGGCACCCGATCGCCCTGCGGCGATTCCCCCGGAGCGGCGGAGCCCGGGGCGGAGCCCGACCTCGGTTCGCGCTCGCTGGGAGTTGACGCTGTCCTCACTGGCCTCCGCTGCCTCTCCTCGGATCGTCTGCTTAGAGGGGGGATCGCGTCACAACGGTTGATACGCATGTGACGCCGACGCATCCATGGGGTAGGAGTTATTGGAGCACAGCCGGATGAGTTCGGCCAACGGCACATAAGTCGCGGATTATCCGTAACCGGCACACGCCATCCGCAATCGGACAACAACTCCCTGTCCGATCTGACAGACTTCTGCAAAGCGGAGAATCGGTCCCTCCTCGGACGCCGAACACGCCTCCATCAAACCGCGACAAGCACCCATAAGGGCACCAAAAAGTCTGTTTATGCCCATTTGACCATATGGACCGATATTTGTTATTTGGTTCACCCTCTCCGCTACTCTGATCCGCGATCGACATCCCCCTTGATCACCTGCCTCACGGGACCTCCTCTGCGCCGCCCGCTGCTTCGGCGAGTCCCGCCAGGGCGGATCAACGCAGTGAAGGAGACCCCATGAGGTTCAGACTTGCCGGACGGGCCGCCGCGGCGGGACTCGTCGCCGTGCTGGCGCTCGCCGCCTGCGGCTCCGACCCGGAGACCACGACCGCCGCGACGACCGGCGGGCCGCCGGCCCGGAGAAGACCCAGCTCACCATCGGCGCGCTGCCCATCCCCGACTCCGCCGCGCTCTACATCGCCAACAAGCGGGGCTTCTTCACCGAAGAGGGCCTCACCGTGAAGATCGAGGTCATCCAGGGCGGCGCGCAGGCGCAGCAGAGCCTGCTCGGCGGCTCCCTGGACGCGACGCAGACCAACTACGTCTCGACCTTCTTCGCCGTCTCGGCCGGCAACAAGATGAAGATCATCTCCGACCTCTACCAGGCCACGCCGAACTCCTTCAACCTGATGGTCGCCAAGGGCTCCCCGATCAAGACCCCCGCCGACCTCAAGGGCAAGAAGATCGCGGTCAACAGCCTCAAGAACATCGGCACGCTGGCCGTCACCTCGGTGCTGAAGACCCACGGCCTGACCGCCGAGGACGTGCAGTTCATGGAGTTCCCCTTCCCCGACATGGCGGGCCAGCTGGAGAAGGGCGTCGTCGACGCGGCCTGGATGACCGAGCCGCACCTGACCGTCGCCGCCACCAAGATCGGCGCCCAGAAGCTGGCCGACACCATGACCGGGCCCACCGCGGACTTCCCCATCGCCGGCGTGATCGTCACCGACAAGTTCGTGAGCGAGAACCCCAAGACCGTCGCCGCCTTCCAGCGCGCGGTCGCCAAGGCCCAGCAGATCGCCGCCTCGGACCGCAAGGCCGTCGAGGAGATCCTGCCGACCTACACCAAGATCGACGCGGCCACCGCGGCCGTCATCACCCTCGGCACCTTCCCCACCAGCCTCGACGAGACCCGCCTGCAGCGGGTGGCCGACCTGATGGTGGAGCAGGGGTACCTCAAGAGCCCGATCGAGGCCAAGTCCATCCTCCCGGGCGCCAACGGCTGATGACCGGGCGCTCCCTGCTCGACAACAGACCGCTCTGCGGCGCCGTGGGCGTCGCAGGGCTGTTCTGCCTCGTGGAACTCGCCGGGCGGACCGGGTTCATCGACCCGATCGTGTTCCCGCTGGCCTCCACGATCGTCGGCCGCGCGGCGGCGCTCGCCGCCGACGGGGACTTCCTCACCGACGTCGTCTCGACCCTGGGCGCCTGGGCCGCCGGGCTCCTGCTCACCGTGCTGGTCGCCGTCCCCGCCGGCTTCGTGCTCGGCACGCTGCCCCGCGTGGAGACCGCCTTCCGGCCCCTGCTGGAGTTCCTCCGGCCCATCCCGTCCGTGGCTCTGATCCCGCTCGCCCTCCTGCTGTTCTCCGACAGGTTCGACATGAAGATCGCGGTGATCGTCTACGCCGCCTCGTGGCCGGTCCTGATCAACACGATGTACGGCCTCAAGGACGTCGACCCGCTGGCCAAGGAGACCCTGCGCAGCTTCGGCTTCGGGCCGCTGGCGGTGCTGTGGCGGGTCTCGCTGCCCAGCACCGCGCCGTTCATCGCCACCGGCGTACGGCTGGCCGCCTCGATCGCGCTCATCCTGGCGATCAGCGCCGAGCTGCTCGCGGGCGGTTCCAGCGGCATCGGCACGTTCATCATCGAGGCCGGGAGCAGCCCCGACGCCCTGGAGTTCATCGTCGCCGCCACCATCTGGGCCGGGGTGATCGGGATCGTCTCCAACACCCTGTTCACCCTGGTGGAGCGGAGGCTCTTCCATTGGCACCTCGCCCGGACGGGGGGTGCCCGGTGATGCGCGTCCTGCGCGGTCTCGGCCGCCTGTGGCTGATCCCCGTCGTGCTGGTGGCCTGGGAGGCCGCCACCCGCGCCGCCGAGGACAACTTCTTCCCCCCCGCCCACCGCGATCGCGGTCCGCATGCACGAGATGTGGCTGTCGGGCCCGCCCGAACGGCTCTGGCTCACCGACGCGGCGGTGGAGAACATCCCGACGAGCGTGGGCAGGCTCTTCGCCGGCTGGCTGCTCGCCGGCGTGATCGGCATCTCCCTGGGCCTCGTGCTCGGGCGTTCCGCGGTGCTCTCCCGGTTCCTGGACCCGCTCATCGAGTTCGGCAGGGCCATCCCGCCTCCCGCGCTGCTCCCCTTCTTCCTCGCCCTGTTCGCCGCCGGCGCGCAGATGCAGATCGCCACGATCGTGTTCGGCATCATCTGGCCGATCCTGCTCAACACCGGCGACGGAGCCCGCCACGTCGACCGGCAGCACCTGGAGACGTCCCGGGTCTTCGGGTTCTCCCGGAGCCAGCGGTTGCTCCGCGTCATCCTGCCCTCCGCGATGCCCAAGATCTTCGCCGGTCTGCGGCTCAGCCTCTCCCTGGCGCTGATCCTGATGGTCATCTCCGAGCTGGTGGGCAGCACCAACGGAATCGGCTTCCAGCTCCTCGACGCCCAGAGGTCGTTCGACCTGCCCGGCGTGTGGGGGACCATCGTGGTCCTCGGTGTCCTGGGATACGTGCTCAACTCGGCCTTCCTGGCGGCCGAGCGACGCCTGCTGTCCTGGCACCGGGCCGCCAAGCAGACGATATGAGGACCCGCCGTGCTTGAGATCTCCAACCTGACCCACACCTACGGCAGCGGACCGGGCGCCCACCACGCCCTCGGCGGCATCGATCTGAAGGTCGCCGAGGGTGAGCTGGTGTGCATCGTCGGCCCTTCGGGCTGCGGCAAGTCCACCCTGCTGCGCTCCATCGCCGGACTCCTGCGTCCCACCGGCGGGAAGGTGGTGCTGGGCGGCGCCGTCGTCGACCGGACCCCGGACGACCTGGCCGTGGTCTTCCAGGACTACAGCCGCTCCCTCTTCCCGTGGATGTCCGTGGCCGACAACGTCTCCCTGCCCTTGCGACGCAAGGACATGGACAAGAAGCAGCGCAGGAGCGCCGCCCTGGAGGCCCTGGAGCAGGTGGGCCTGGAGGGCGCCGCCGCCAAGTACCCGTGGCAGCTCTCCGGCGGCATGCAGCAGCGGGTGTCCATCGCCCGCGCGCTGGCCTACCGCCCCTCCCTGCTGCTGATGGACGAGCCCTTCGGCTCGGTCGACGCGCAGACCCGCGAGGACCTCGAGGACCTCACCCTGCGCGTGCGCAGCCACCACAACATGACCATCCTGCTCATCACCCACGACATCGACGAGAGCGTCTACGTGGGCGACCGGGTCGTGGTCCTGTCCAAGGCCCCCGCCCGGGTCGTCGGGGACCTGCGGGTCGGCCTGCCCGGCCCGCGCGACCAGATCACCACCCGCGAGCACCCCGACTTCGTGCACCTGCGCGCCGAGGTCGGCCGGCTGGTCCGCGGCATGCGGAGCCCGTCCGCCTCCGCCTCCTGAACCGCTCGCCGGTACGGCTTTCCGAGAGACTTCCGAGAGAGAGGACCGTCCATGGACGACCCACAGGCACCGGTCTGGGACGTGATCGGCGGGGTGTCCCGCTTCGCCGCCCTGGCCACGATGGCCGAGCTGGGCTGCGCCGACCAGCTGAAGGAAGGCCCGCTGAGCACCGGTGAGCTGGCGGCCCGCTGCGGCGCGGACCCGTCCGCCCTCGGCCGGGTGCTCCGCCAGCTCGCCTCAATGGGGTTCGTCTCGGCGACGGCCCCGGGCGTGTACGAACTGACCGCCTCCGGAGCCGTGCTCCGCGGCGACGTCCCCGACTCGCTGCGGGCCGCCGTCCGGATGATCGGCGAGGAGGGCTTCTGGTACGGCCTGGGCGCGCTTCCGCGGACCGTGCGCACCGGCGGGTCCGCCTTCGCCGAGCGGCACGGTCCGCTCTACGGCTACCTCAAGGAGAACCCCGCCGCCGGGCGGCTGTTCGACGAGTACATGGTGGCCAGGGCCTGGCCGTTCGCGGAGGCCGTGGCCTCCCGCTACGACTTCTCCGGCGTGCGCGCCCTCGTCGACGTGGCCGGCGGCAAGGGGCACATCCTCGCCGCCGTCCTGAAGGCCCATTCAAACGTGCGCGGCGTGCTGTTCGACCAGGAGGCCGTGGTCCCGGGCTCGCGGGAGTTCTTCACCGAGGCCGGTCTTGAAGACCGCTGCGAATGCGTCGCGGGCGACTTCTTCGTCTCCGTGCCCTCCGGCGCGGACGCCTACCTGCTGGGCAGCGTGATCCACAACTGGTCCGACGAGGACGCGGTGCGGATCCTGCGCAACGTCAGAAGCGCGATGGCCGACGACGGCCGGGTGCTGCTGGTGGAGCTGGTCGTGCCGGACGACGACAGGCCGCACATCAGCAAGGACGTGGACATGCGGATGCTCGCCCTGTTCGGCGAGGGGGTGGAGCGCAGCACGTCCGAGTACGCCGAGTTGCTGGGCAAGGCCGCCCTCCGGTTCGAGCGGCAGATCGAGCTGCCCGGCGGGGCCTCCGTCATCGAGGCCCTGCCCGTCTGAGAGCCCGTCTGAGAGCCCGTCTGAGAGCCCGCCTGAGAGCCCGCCTGAGGGCCGGCCCATCTGAAGGCCCGCGTGAGGGCTGCGGTCCTCACGCGGGCCGGGCCCGGTCCTACGGCGCCGGCGGAGGGCGGGACGCCCCCGCCGCAGGCCCCTCGTTCCCGCAGAATCCGCCAATCACCTCCGGACAATGCGCGAACATTTCCAATGAAGGGAATGGAGGACCGGATGATGTCCGCCATTTCCGAAACCAGGAGACGACGGACCGGAGCCGACCGCGCGGACGCCCCCGGCGCCCGCGCTTCCGCGACGCCCGGTGAACGCGCACCCGTCCGGTCCCGCATCCGGGAAAAGGATTCACCCGCCGTCCGGATTAACGGTCCCGGAACCGTCCGGATTCATCGGTCCGGTGCCGCCCGGATTAACGGATCCGGTGCCGCCCTGCCGGATACGAGCATGAATCCGGCGTGAATCCGGCGGCTGAGGGCGTCCGCCGTACCGTGGTTTCCCGTCCGGGAGCACCGCCCGCCCGGAACCCGATTCCGGGCCGGGCGATGAACGCGCGGCGGAAGCGGGCCGCGCGCCTCCCTTTCCCCTCTCCACGCCGGTCCGCCCGACCCGCGAACCCCGCCGGTCCGCCCGGCCCGCGAACCCGGCGGGGAAGGACCGGGTCAGCCGCGGGTGACGCTCCACGAGGCCCGCTCGTTGAGGAACCTGACGTCCGTGTCGGTGATCCGGCGCTGCGCGGCGGCCATCTCCGCCAGTTCCTCCGGCGTGAGCACGTCGGCGATGTCGTCGAACCCGTCCGGCGCCCGCTCGGTGACCATCGCGATGGTCTTCTCCATCGGCAGTTCCCGGTGGGCCAGCACGAGCTCGCCGGTGACGGGCCGGCGCTCCGCCTCGTAGGCGGCCAGCCCCGCGACGGGATCGCCGGCGGTGGCCAGTTCCCTGGCCAGGACCCGGGCGTCCAGTACGGCCTGCGAACCGCCGTTGGCGCCGATGGGGTACAGCGGATGCGCGGCGTCCCCCAGCAGGGTGACCCGGCCCCGGCCCCACCAGGGGAGCGGGTCCCTGTCGACCATGGGGTACTCCAGGATCCGCTCGGAGGCGGAGATGAGCGCGGGCACGTCCAGGTAGGGGAAGTGCCAGCCCTCGAAGTGCGGGAGCACGTCCTCCAGCCGGCCCCGCCGGGACCAGTCGGCGGCCGTGACGGGACCGGGTTCACCGGTCAGCACCTCGGCCACCCAGTTGATCAGCACCCGCCCGTCGCCCCGCCGGGCGATGGGGTAGACCACGAACTTGGCCGACCGGTTGGAGCCCGCGACGACCTGCGTGGCCCCGTCGAGGAAGGACTCCCCCTCGGCCGTGCCCCGCCACATCCGGATGCCGTTCCACAGCAGCGGCCCGTCGTCCGGGTGCAGGCGGGCGCGCACGGCCGAGTGGATGCCGTCCGCGCCCACCAGGACGTCGGCCGTCTCCTTCAGGGTCTCGCCGGTGCGCACGTCGCGCAGCGACGCCGTGACCCCGGCGCCGTCCTGCTCGAAGTCCTCCAGCGAGAGGCCGGTCCTGACCGCGCCCGGCCCCAGGCGTTCGCGCACCGCCGCCAGGAGCGTCATCTGCAGTTCCCCGCGGTGGACGGCGTACTGGGGCCAGTCGTAGCCCGCGATCGTCCCGCGCGGCAGCGGGAGGATCACCCCGCCGTGCCTGTCGGTGAACATGAAGTAGTCCATCGGGACGCCGAGCCCGGCGAGCTCCTCCCCCAGGCCCAGTTCGGTCAGCTCACGCACCGCGTGGGGCTGCAGGTTGATGCCGACCCCGAGCGGGCGCGGCTCCGCGACCGACTCGGCGACCGCGCAGTCGATGCCCGCGGCGTGCAGGCTCAGCGCGGTGGCCAGTCCTCCGATGCCGCCGCCGATGATCAGTACTCGCATGACTTCCCCCGTGTCCGTCGGAGGCTCACGCCGCCTCCCTCGCGTTCAGGTGCCAACGGAGCGCCCGCCGCTCCACCGCCACGAAGACGGCGTTGAACAGGTATCCCAGCAGGCCGAGCAGCAGGATCCCGGCCCACATCTCGGGCAGTTCGAAGCTGCGCTGGGCTCCGATGAGGAGGGATCCGATGCCCGCCGTACTGCCGACGAGCTCGGACAGGACCATCAGGATCAGCGCGATGCCCAGGCTGATCCGGAGTCCCGCCACGATCTTCGGGGCCGCGCCGGGCAGGACGACCCAGAGCAGCCTGCGCCCTCCCCGCACGCCGAAGACCTCGGCGCTGTCCAGATGGAGCGGGTCCACCGTGCGGACCCCGTCGACGGTGTTGAGCAGCACCGGCCAGACGACGCCGGAGACGATGGTCGCCACCTGCATGGGCGTGCCGAGGCTGAAGACCGCGACGTAGAAGGAGAGCAGGGTGGGCGGGGGGATCGCCCGCCCGAAGTGGACCATCGGCTCCACGTAGTCGGACAACCGGCGCGACAGTCCCAGCGCGACCCCGATCGCGACCCCGGCCAGGCAGGCGAGCGCCCAGCCGCCGAACAGGTTGTACAGGCTGTGCCCGAAGTCCTCCAGCGCGTCCTCGGTGAGGAAGACCCGGCTCGCCGGACCGGAGAACCACAGGTCGTGCATCGTGACGACGATCTCCGACGGCGGGGGGAAGTAGCTCTCCCCGACGATCCGGGTGACCGCCTCCCAGGCGGCGAGCAGCAGCGCCGCGAGCCAGAGCCGGGAGAACAGCCCTCGCAGGACCTGACCGGTCCCGCCCGCCGTACCGGGCAGCGGGCTCATGCCGCCGCCCTTCCGGTGCGCGCGAAGTGCCAGCGGAAGGCACCCCGTTCGGCCTTGACCAGCAGCGCGTTCACCAGGAGGCCGAGCGTCCCGGCCCAGACCGCGCCGGCCAGCGTCACATCGGTGTTGCCTCCGGCGCTGCCCGCTTCGATGAGGAAGACGCCCAGGCCGCTCGTCCCGCCGCTCAGCAGTTCGGCGCCCACCACCACGACCAGCGCGATGCCGGCGGCGACGCGCACGCCGGTCGCGACGAACGGCGCGGCGCTGGGCAGCGAGACCCGCCACAGCACCGCGAGGGGGCCGAAGCCGAAGCTGCGCAGGGTCTCCTTCGCCAAGGGGTCCACGTCGCGCAGGGCGTAGAGGGTGTTGAGCAGGATGGGCCAGGTCGCGGCGTAGAAGATCAGGGAGACCTTCATCTCCGTCTCCGAACCGAACAGCAGGATCGCCAGCGGGATCAGCGCCACCGAGGGGATCGGGCGGAGGAACTCCACCACGATCCGGCTCGGCACGCTGAGCCACGGGACGGATCCGAGCACCACGCCGGCCGCGACCGCCGCCACGAGGGCCAGGGCGAGCCCGATCAGCCAGGCCAGCACCGTGTCCGCCATGCCGGTGAGGAACACGGGGTCCCCCGCCAGCGTGACGGAGCGGGCCAGCACGGCGGACACGGGCGGGACGAGCTCCGGGTCGACGACCTCCAGCCGGGCGGCCGCCTCGGCCAGTGCCACCGCCGCGCAGACCCCGATCACCCCGCGGACGGCACGGGTTCCGGTCATTTGCCGGTGAAGATGAGGTCCTGCGCCTTGATCGGCGCGTCGAGGAGGCCGTACTCGTGCATGCTGTCGGCGACGCGCTGGAGGCGGGTGGCGTCCAGCGTGGTCGGGAAGGTGCCGATGGCGAGGCTGCCGGCCGCGGCCTCGGGGATCTTGGTGTACTTCGGGATGACCGCGACCACGTTGGCCCGGTCGGCGGCCAGTTCCTGGGCCTTGCTCATCGCCCGCTGGAACGCCGCCACGGTCTTGGGGTTGGCGGCGGCGAACTCCGCGGTCGCCGCGTAGCCCGCGATCGGGAAGTCAGCGGTGGGACCCTGGGAGGTGTCCCAGACGACCCGGGCGCCGATGTTCTGACCGATGAAGGTGCCGAACGGCTCGACGACCTGGGCCGCGTCGACCGTGCCGGCCTTCAGCGCGCCCTCCATCTCCGGGAAGGGGAACTCCGCGAAGTTCTTGTCCTCGTCGAGCTCGATGTTGTGCGCCTTGCCCGCGACGCGGATCAGCATCGTGCTGATGTTGCGCTTGGTGTTGACCGCGATGGTCTTGTCCTTGAGGTCGGCGACCGTCTGGATCGGGCTGTCCTTGGGAACCATGATCACATGCGTCTTCGGCGCGCTCTGGAAGCCGTCAGAGACGAGCTTCAGATCGATGGCGCCCTTGGCCGTCGCGCTGAAGAACGAGACGTAGTTGCCGAAGCTGATGTCCAGGCTGCCGCCCTTGAGCTTGGGGATCGCCTCCGCGCCGCCCGCCAGGACGCTCGTCTTGACGTCGAGGCCCTCGGCCTTGAACAGGCCCTTCTCCATCGCGATCTGCAGCGGGGCCGTGTCGACGACCGGCATCGTACCGACGTTGATCGTGGTCTTCTCCAGGCCGGAGCCGCCCGCGGAGGCCCCCGAAGCCCCGGAGGCGCCGGTCGGCTCATCGGCGCCGCCGCACCCGGCGACCGCCATCAGAGCCAGCGTCAGCAGACCGACGAACGACGAGTGGAGTTTCATGCATCCTCCAGGAGGAAAGCGGAGAGGGCCGCCCGGCACAAGGCGGCGGCCTCCGGAAACGGCGGAATCTCAGGGCGAGGAATGCCGATTAAATTACCCCTGCCACTCCAGTATCAAGTCCCCCTTTTAGTATATAACTTGACGATATGGAGGAAACTGTCATAAACCGGTCAAGTCGCTCTGAGTGAACCCCGGCCCGGCCGCTCTTCACTCGCAATTCAATGAACACCGCCTTCGACACCCCCTCGCCGGACCTCCGGCCCAGATCGGATCGGTCCCGCGAGCAGGCGGCCCTTTTCGCCGGCCCGCGCCGTCGAACCGCAGATCGGCGGTCCGATCCCTCGGTCTCCCATTCGGCCGGCACCGCGCGCGTCCGGAGCCGGCCGCCCTCCCGGTCCCGTTCCTCGGCGGCCTCCGCCGCACGCCGTACGGCCTCCCCGCAGGAATCCGCACGTCACAGGCGCCCCTGGCGCCGGAAAGTCACCGCCTTCTCTTGAATCACCGTTCAATAGAGGAATCTCTCGTACTCCTCACATAACAGGTGGTGAGGAGTACGGGAAAGCACCGGCCACCGCCGCCGCTGAAGAGGTGTCCGGCAAGTCGCCGGCGCTCCACGCATTCCGCTCCCCCCTTTCGGGCACGCCATTATTTAAATAAGATCCCCTACCTCGCCGTAACGATCACATATCCGCTAGGCTGACGCGCCGTCATGCCGCGCCCTTCCCCCGCATTGCGACCGATGCGGGCGAACGCGGCTCCCGGTCAAGGAGGTTCCATGGGAAACAGACGCGTGATCCGCAGCTCCCTCATCGGGCTTGTCGCGACTTTGGCACTCGCCGCATGCGGCGCTTCCGGCACCGAAGCGGAGAAACCGGCGAGTGCCAACGGCCTTGAGAAGACCGAGTTGACCATCGGCGTCGTGCCGGTGCCCTCCTCCGCCCCGCTTTTCATCGCGCAGGAGAGAGGCTTCTTCAAAGAGGAGGGCCTGACCATCAAGACGGAGACGATCCAGGCTCCGCAGGCGGTCATGCCGAAGATCCTCAACGGCCAGATCGACGCGTTCCTGACCAGCTATGTCTCCTTGATCGCCATCAGCGACTCCGGTGCGGCCAAGTTGAAGATGCTCGCGGAGTCCCAGCAGGGCGCACCCGGCGTCAACGGGGTCGTCGTCGTCAAGGACTCCCCGATCAAGGAAGCGAAGGATCTCAAGGGCAAGACCATCGCGGTCAACGTGGTCAAGGCCCTCGGCGAGGTCACCGTCAGCGCCCAGCTGAAGGTGCACGGCATCTCGCCGACCGACGTGAAGTTCGTGCCCGTGCCCTTCGCCGATCAGCTCGCCCAGCTCAAGTCGGGCACCATCGACGCGGCGTGGACCACCGAGCCCTACATCTCCGCCGCGCAGAAGGACCTCGGCGCCAACCTGCTGATCGACACCCTGTCCGGCCCGACGGAGGGCCTCCCGCTCGACGGCTGGGCCGCCACGGACGACTGGATCGCCAAGAACCCCAAGACCGCGGCGGCCTTCCAGCGCGCGATCGGCAAGGCGCAGCAGATCGCGGCGTCCGACCGGCAGGCCCTCAACAAGGTCATCCCGACCTTCACGCAGATCCCCGCCGACGTGGCCGCGACCATGGCGATGGGCACCTTCTCCACCTCGCTGAACCCCACCCGGGTCCAGCGCGTGGCCGACCTGCTCTCCGAGTTCGGGATCACCAAGAACAAGGTCGACGCCGCCTCCCTCCTGGCCTCACCCCCGCAATGAACACCGGTACGGCGCTCCGCGGTGCTCTGGGCATCGCGGGGTTCCTCCTCGCCGCCGAGACCCTGGGCCGGACGGGGGTCGTCGATCCCTACGCCATCCCGTTGGCCTCCTCCGTGCTCTCCGGCGCGTTCGGCCTCCTGATGGACGGGGAGTTCCTCTCCGGGATCGCGAGCACCCTCTCCTCGGCCGCGCTCGGGCTGCTGCTGGCCACCGCGGCGGCCGTGCCGTCCGGGCTGCTGCTGGGCACCTTCCCCAAGGCCGAGCGCGCCGTACGGCCGCTGGTGGAGTTCCTGCGCCCCATCCCCTCGGTGGCGCTGCTGCCCCTGGCGCTCTTCGCCCTGGCGGACCAGGGGAAGACCGCGTTGATCGTGTACACCTCCTACTGGTCGATATTGATCAACACGCTGTACGGCCTGCGCGACGTGGACCCCCTCGCCAAGGAGACGCTGCAGAGCTTCGGCTTCGGTCCCTACGCCGTCGTACGCCGGGTCTCCCTGCCGAGCGCCGCGCCCTTCATCGCCACGGGTGTGCGGATCTCCGCCTCGGTCGCCCTCATCGTCGCGGTGAGCGTGGAGCTCGTGGCCGGGGGCGACGGCATCGGCACCTTCGTCAGCGACGCGGCGGCGGGCAACCGCAGGGATCTGATGATCGCGGCCACCGCCTGGACGGGCGCCATCGGCCTGCTGGTCAACTCCGCGCTCACCGGGGCCGAGCAGCGGGTCTTCCGCTGGCACCGGGCCCACACCGGAGAGGAAGCCGTATGACCGCCGTCGCAGCGGGGAACCGGGTGGTCGCGGCGGTGATGCGGATCACCCGCCTGTGGATCGTGCCCGTCGTCTTCCTCGGGTGGGAGGCGGCCGCCCGGCTCGCCGGCGCGGTCTACTTCCCGCCGCCCTCCGAGATCCTGGTCCGCCTGCACGAGCTGTGGTTCTCCGGTCCGCTCGGCCGCCTCTTCCTCACCCAGGAGTCGATCGACCACCTGCTGCCCAGCCTGGGCCGCCTCTTCCTGGGCTGGGCGGCGGCCTGCTCGGTCGCCGTCGCCGCCGGGGTCGCGCTGGGCCGCTCCCCCGTGGCGTACGACTGCGTCAGCCCGCTGATCCACTTCTTCCGGTCGATCCCGTCACCGATGCTGATCCCGATCGCCATGACCCTGACCGGGGTGGGCACCCCCCTGCAGCTCGCCGCCATCGTCTTCGGCGTCGTCTGGCCCGTGCTCATCAACACGCTGGACGGCGCGCGCCAGGTGGACCGGATGTACCTGGAGACGTGTGAGGTGTTCGGGGTGTCCAGGACCGCCCGGCTACTCCGGATCATCCTCCCCGCGATGGCGCCCAAGATCTTCGCCGGCCTGCGCATCAGCGTGGCGCTGGCCCTGATCATGATGATCATCTCGGAGTACGTCGGCAGCACCGAGGGGATCGGCTACCGCATGCTGGTGGCGCAGAGCCAGGTGGACATCCCCTCCATGTGGACCGCCATCGTGCTCCTGGGGATCCTGGGGTTCACGCTCAACGCCGCCTTCCTCCGGGTCGAGCGGCGCCTGCTCACCTGGCACCGGAAGGCCCGCCGGACCGGTTGACGCGACGACGGCCTCCGGGAGCGGGGGCCGCTCCCGGAGGCCGGGGATCCTCAGACGCGAAGGGTGAGGACGTGCTCGACCAGGGTGATCAGGGTCGACTTCACCGCCTCGCGGGACCGGGCGTCGGTCCTGACGATCGGGACGTGCGGGGAGATCGTCAGCGCCTCCCGGACCTCCTCCTCACCGTGGAGGTGGTCGCCGCCGAAGCCGTTCAGGGCGACCACGAACGGCAGGCCGGCCTCCTCGAAGTAGTCGATCGCCGGGAAGCTGTCCGCCAGCCTCCGGGTGTCGACCAGGACGATCGCGCCGATCGCACCCTTGACGAGGTCGTCCCACATGAACCAGAACCGGTGCTGGCCCGGCGTACCGAACAGGTACAGGATCAGGTCCCGGTCCAGGGAGACCCGGCCGAAGTCCATGGCCACGGTGGTGGTCCGCTTCGTCGGGATGTGCGAGAGGTCGTCCACCCCCGCACTCGCCTCCGTCATGACCGCTTCCGTGGTCAGCGGCATGATCTCGGAGACCGCGCCGACGAAGGTCGTCTTGCCGACACCGAAGCCGCCGGCAACGACGATCTTCGTCGACGTCATCCCGGCGTCAGAGCCTGCGAAGCCCACTGAGCACCCTTTCAAGCAAGTTGAGATCCGGCTTTCCGGCATTCAGCGACGGCTGGTGGATCTGCACCAGGCCCTCGGCCGACATGTCCGCGATCAACACCCGAGTCACGCCCAGCGGCATACGCAGCAGAGCCGAGATCTCGGCGACCGAACGCACCTGGCGGCACATCGACATGATCGCCTGACACTCTGTGGAGAGCATGGAGGGATCCACACTCGGAGCGGTCGCCGAGGAGACCAGCGCCTCGAGCGCGAGCTGCGTCCGAGGAGCGGTCCTTCCCCCGGTCACAGCGTACGGACGGATCAGACGATCTCGCCCGCTCTTGGCCTGAGGCGGCGGCTCGTTCATCGGATGCTATCCCTCCTTATCGGTTATTGTCCTGCTGTTGCGCGAGTGATGACCGCCTACCGCTGAGATGCCTGGAGCTCCGCCCGCAGGGCCGGGGTCAGCGTCTGCCCCGCGCGCTCCGCCAGGAGCGTCATCTGGTAGGCCACCAGGCCCATATCGCAGTCCGGCGAGGCCAGTACGGCCAGTGCCGAGCCGTCGCTGATCGACATGGTCAGCAGGAGGCCCCGCTGCATCTCGATCACGGTCTGCACCACCGGCCCTCCCTCGAAGACCCGGGCGGCTCCCTGCGTCAGGCTGATCAGGCCCGCCGTGATCGCGGCGAGCTGGTCGGCGCGGTCCTTCGGGAAGCCCTGCGAGTAGGCGAGCGGGAGGCCGTCCGCGGAGACGATCACCGCGTGGGCCACGCCGGGCATCTCCTTGACGAACTCGGTGATCAGCCAATTGAAGCCGCGGGCGGCCTGACTGAGTTGGTGGTTCACTGCTTCTCTCCCTCGGCGGCGTTGGACCGCTCGTTCATCTCGGCGCGACCCTGCCGTACACCTTGCTGGAAACTGGACAGACGACTGCGCACCCGCTCGGCCGAGATCGGGGGCATCGGGGAGACCGGCGCCGCGGGCGCGGAGGGAGCCGATCCCGGGACCAGGTTGGCCTTGGGCACCCGTTTGGGCAGGCCCGCCCCGGTCAGGCCGCCCTCGGCGGGCTTCCTGGCCGCCTCGGCCGCGGCCCATCCCTGGTCGGCGGGGGTGCTGCTCCAGGGCTGCCGCTCGGCCGGCGCCGCGGGCGCGGGCCGGTGCTCCTCCCCGGTGGCCCCGGAGTCCTCGGCCGGCCCGGACCCGGCGGACTCATCCGTCTCATCCGGCTTGTCGGTGGGGATGCTGCTGCGGAACCAGTCGGAGCCCACGGCCGCGAAGATGGGCAGGAACTCCTCCGGCTCCGGCTCGGTCGCCGACACCCCGACCGCGGGCAGCGTCTGCGTGTTCTCGCCCGGGTCGAGCCGGGGCGGCGACCACAGGTCCGCCGCCGACGCCTCCTGCCAGGAGGGCTGAGCCGACCGCTCCTGCCAGGACGGCTGATCCTGCCAGGACGACTGGGCCGCAGGCGGCTCGGGGGCCGCCGACGCCTCCTGCCAGGACGGCTGATCCTGCCAGGACGGCTGGTCCTGCCAGGACTGCTGGGGCGGCGCAGGTGACCGGGGCGGCGCGGGCGGCTGGGCCGGACGCCCGGACGGCGGCGCCGGAGTCGGAGTCAGCGGCGAGGACCACAGGCTCTCCACGTCCGAGGCCGACACCACCGGCTTGGACCACAGATCCGCCACGCTGGGCGGCGGTCCGGCGGGAGCCTCC